>JASHSF010000203.1 GCA_030036955.1 Nitrososphaerales archaeon | reverse complement strand
ATTCCTAGCTTAAATATTCCCAAAGGAAAAACAGTATAAATTGAAACTGTGAGTATCATCCCGAATGCAATCTGAAACGCCTGGAGAAATTAGCGAAGCCCAGATAGCAGTGCACTGGAAGGAAGAGCAATTCATCGACCCGCCAGCAAGGTTCATCGCGCAAGCCAATATGGCGGACCAGGGAATTTACGAAAGGTTCAGCGAGAAGAACTTTCCAGAGTGCTTCAGAGAATATGCGGACTTGCTATCCTGGGACAGGTACTGGCACACCACGCTCGATTCGAGCAATCCTCCCTTCTGGAAGTGGTTCGTTGGAGGAAAGCTGAACGTTTCCTACAACTGTGTTGACCGCAATCTTCCGAAGTACCGAAACAAAGCGGCGATCATTTGGGTTCCAGAACCGGAAGAAGAGCAGGATGTAATTGTAACATACCAGGAGCTCTACAACAAAGTAAACGAATTTGCAATAGCGCTCAGCGAATTTGCCGGGCTAAAAAAAGGCGACAGGGTAACTTTTCACCTGCCGATGATACCCGCTTTGCCGATTTCTATGCTAGCTGCGGCTCGCCTCGGGATAATTCACAATCAAGTCTTCGGAGGCTTTAGCGCAAAAGCTTGCGCGGAAAGAATGGAGGATTCGAAGAGCCATGTTTTGGTCACGTGCGACGGGTACTACCGAAACGGGCAGCTGCTGGACAAGAAAGCAGATGCCGACGCTACGGTTGAGGAAGCTGAAAAGCACGGGATAATTGTGAAAAAGGTGCTGGTGTGGCGCCGCTTGCCGGGAAAGTACATTTCAAAGTCAAAGATGGTCGAGGGGCGAGATCATTTTGTCGACGAGCTGTTGGACAAAGTTCGCGGGAGGAAAGTTTCACCTCTATCAATGGACGCAGAAGATCCTCTCTTTCTGATGTACACGAGCGGCTCAACGGGCCGCCCTAAAGGATGCCAGCACAGAACGGGGGGATACCTCGCTTACGTCGCTGGCACAAGCAAGTTCGTTCTCGATATTCATCCCGAAGACACGTACTGGTGCTATGCCGACATTGGATGGATTACAGGTCACTCCTACATCGTTTACGGGCCGCTGTCTCTCGGGGCGACGTCCGTGATGTACGAAGGCGTTCCGATGTTTCCCGATCCTGGAAGACCGTGGAGAATAGCTGAGCGACTGGGTGTGAATATTTTCCACACGGCCCCGACCACGATAAGAATGCTGAGAAAGGCTGGTCCGAAGGAAGCGGAGAAATACGGTTACCACTTCAAATCTATGACTACCGTAGGCGAGCCGATTGAACCCGAAGTTTGGAAGTGGTACTACGAAGTAATAGGCAAGGGTGAGGCAGTGATAACCGACACATATTGGCAGACTGAAAATGGCGGATTTCTCTGCAGCACGCTTCCGGCAATCCTACCGATGAAACCAGGAAGCGCAGGTCCGGGAGTGCCGGGCATTTATCCGGTGATATACGACGAAGATGGGAAGGAAGTAAAGGCGGGTCTCGGCAAGGCAGGAAACATTTGCATAAGAAATCCCTGGCCCGGCATTATGCAAACGATCTGGGGCAGCCCCGAGAGATTTGTCAGGCAGTATTACTCAAAGTACTGTCGGGATGAGAAAAGCAAGGACTGGCGCGACTGGCCATACTTCGCAGGCGACGGCGCAGTCCAGGCTTTCGACGGGTACTTCAGGATCCTCGGCAGGATCGACGACGTGATCAAAGTTGCTGGACACAGGCTCGGAACGAAGGAGCTTGAAAACGCAGCTCTGACCACGGAAGGAATATCGGAAGCTGCCGCGATAGCCCAAAACGACGAGATGAGGGGTCACGTGCCGATAATTTACGCGTCCTTAAAGCCGGGTTACTCACCTAGCAAGGAATTAGAGCAGCAGGTAATATCGAACATCGCGAAGGAGCTTGGACCGATCGCAAAGCCACACGCGGTGTACATCGTGCAGGATCTCCCGAAGACGAGATCAGGGAAAATCATGCGACGGGTCCTCGCAGCTATCGCGAACTCTGAGGAATATGGAGACGTGACCACGCTTGCAAATCCGGACATCGTCGAGACGATAAGAAAGATGGTTCAAGAGAAATCACAAGGCTCGAATACTTAGCTTCGGGCCCATGTCAAAGAAAGTTAAATGAGAAGGACAAAGCGCGCGGAACACGAAACATCTTTGTCAGTGCTTATGTTTGTCATGTTTCGCGAATTGTCATAACTGGCCAAATCAATCAACTCGCGGACGAAAGGAACTTCGATAGAACCCCTCAGAATTTTTGAGGGGAAAGATAGGAGCTGGTGCTAGGAAAAAACTGCGCGAAATAGTGATTCCTGGGATACTGGGGCAGCGCTCAAGTCCTTTGAATTATTTACCTGTGATAGCGCATCGTTCAACGCATTGATCACTGCCGCGTAACCTGCAATCGTGCCGCTTTCGCCTATCCCCTTCACGCCGTCTAGCACTTCCGACGATGGAGTCCCCCTGAGGTACACTTCAATGTCGGGAGCTTCTTGAGCGGCAGGAATGTCGTAGTCAAGAAAAGTTGAAGTGAGTAGGTTCGCGTCGGAATCGAAAGAAAGCTTTTCGTAAAGCGCTCCGCCGATGGCATGCACCACGCCTCCGTGTAGCTGCCCCTCGACTATTGCACGATTAATGACGCGACCGGGATCTTCAACAATTACGTACTTTACGATAGAAACTTTTTGCTGTAGCAGATCGACGGTTAGAGCGCACAGGTGAACGGTGCTCGAGTGGCTCATCGACTTCAAGGTGAATTTTGAGTCTGCTGAAATCTCACTCATTCCCAAGCGGACCAAGAGATCTTTAACGGGAAACTTCGCCAGATTGCTCCCTACAAGCATCCCATTTTCTACGGCGAGGGACTTTTCATCAACTCCAAGCGACTGCGCTGCCTTCGAAATAATCATGGCCCTCAGCTTGCGCGAGGCATCCACGACGGCGCTTCCGCCTGTGGAGCCGGATCTGCTTCCAAATGTTCCGGTTCCGACTGGGATTAATTCGGTGTCGCCCCAAACAATAGTCACGCTTTCGATTGGAATGCCAAGCTCTTCTGAGGCGAGCTGAGCGAAAGTGGTTTCGTGCCCCTGGCCGTGGGGAGATGAACCGGTGTAAACGGTGACCTTTCCGCTGCTATTCATCACGACCTTTGCAGTTTCGGTCATGAAATCATCGACATCTTCTTCCTCGGAGTCTTCAGAATCCTCCCAGTCGTCTGTCTCCTCTTCAGAATCATTTTTCTGCCAATCAGAATTTGAACCGCTGCCGCTCTCTTCTTCCTTTGTATTCCAGCTCCCACCGCTGGAATCTCCACCCTCGCCAGCCCCTCCGCTCGCGGAAATTCCGATTCCTGCGACGATCTTAACGTCAGGACTTCCGAATTTTGAGTTGATTTCGTTTCTCCACTTGACAAGGTCCGTGTAGTGCGCGCTTTCCTCAAGAGCACCGAACAACGAAGACAGGCCACTCCCGCGCTTCAGGTTGCGGCGCCTAAATTCTACCGGATCTATCTCTGCTTTCTTTGCAAGCAAATCCATGGCGCGCTCAATAAAGTAGCACCCTTCAGGGACGCCTGCTCCCCTGACAGGTCCGATTGGCATCTTGTTCGTTACATAAGCCTGGACTTTCAGGTCTGCGTTTCTGATGCCGTAAGCTCCGATCATTGTCCAGATAGTTATCATCGACATGTGCGCCTGCGTTCCCGACACTCCCGCATCGGATTCAAGCTCGCCTTTCAGAGCAACTAATTTTCCATCTTTGCCACAGGCAATAGTGACGTCGATGAACTCGTCTCTACCGGATGCCGCTTCGAGGAATTCTTCAGTTCGGGTGGCGGTCCACTTTACGGGCAGACGAGTTTTCTTCGCGAATAAACAGGCGAGTGGAGCTTCTGGGTAGGACTGGGCTCCCTTGCTGCCGAAACCTCCACCAACATCCATCACCTGAACGTGAAACTTTTCGATCGGAATCTTGAGTTCGCTAGAAAGGAGGTGACGGAGGCCGTGAGCCGATTGCACTGTCGCCTGTACTTCGAACAAGTCATTCTTTACGTTGTATTCAACCAGGACCGCACGCGGCTCGATGGGAGCCGCGGCTTGCCTTGCGATGCTTTCCTTGACATTGATGACGTAGGCCGCAGATGAGATTGCTTTTTCGGCATTTCCCCACTTCGTTTCATCTTGTTGCGTGATGTTGTTTTCCCATTCGTCATAAAGGAGGGTTTTTCCCGTCTTTGATTCCTGTATTGTAGCCACGACGGGAAGGGGATCGTATTCTATCGTGACTTTTTCCAAAAGATCTTCGACGGAATACTTGTTTCTGACTAGAATCGCGGCTACGGGTTCGCCTTCAAACCTGACTTTGCCCACCGCCAGGTGGTACCTCTTTGCGGGTTTTTGTGGAGGCCATTGATTCTGGGTTATAGGAGAGATGCCTTCACGCAGGAGATCTTCTCCGGTAAGCGCGGCTATGAAATCAGGATCTTCCTTGATTTCAGAAAAATCAATTTTTGTTATTCTTGCATGAGCAACGGGACTGCGAACGATTCCCATGTACGCCTGGTGTGCGCGCTTTAGATCGTCGACGTAGCGTCCCCTGCCGGTGATGAGCCTAGGATCCTCAACTCTGTTGGGTTGATTCAGAATTGTGTTTTCCAAAATGAGCCACCACCGTTATCCATTCTTGAACATACTTTCAGATCAAATGATTAGAGAAATATTACCATTCATTAGAGAATACCAAATTGTAAAAAGAGGGTAGCTTCTGATATTCATCGAAGATTTATGAGGCTTGCTTAGTCGGGCATGCTCGGGCGAATAGATCGTCGAAAAACTCCGATGTGCAAGCTAGGACAACATGATTTTTTAAAGTGTTATGACGGATGAAATTCGGGTATGCACTGGTTGTAATTGTGGTTATTGCATTAGTCGGGATAATCGCCCTATCTACGGCTGTGCTTATTTCCCAGACGCACACAACGAATAAAACAGCGAGAACAGGTTCTACATCAACTCTTGCATCGACGAGCAGCTCAGCCGTAGCTCCAACTATTACCGTATCTGTCGTCGCATCTTCGGTTAACAACGCATGTTTCGTAAATGGCTACAATGACTCCATTGCATACGACAACGGAGTCTATTACAACTGCTTCGCCACGCTGACGGGGTACCAGTCAATAAAGCAAAACATATTTCGCTCGTATCTGCTGTACGGCGGATATTCAATTAGGATCAATGCGAGTCAGACTATTTCGGCAACTATCGTTCAAAACGGCGCGGTCACCTTTACCAGCTCGGGGAATGAAATTTCATACAGCGGAACCTTATCGGAATACGAAGCGATGAGCGTTACCGTGACAAATTACGAATCAACGCCTACTAGCTACAATGTAACAATTGACTTTCCCGGCGTAACCGTTTGAGCACGATGCTCTATTCAGTGTTCGGCTTTCTCTCATCCGGCCTATTCAAATAGGACTTCGAATATTGTTCTAGCCGTAGGCGCCGAATACGGTGTCCTAAGGCATTTATAAAAATTGGAGACGTATATCCGACGATGAGTGGTTCCGAAGAAAGATCTCGAGTCGAAGAGGCGCCCGACGTTTCTACGGAGGGTCGGATGTCCGTGATGGACCACCTGAAAGAGCTCTCAGGCCGCCTAAAGAAAGCACTTTTCGCCTACATAATTACTTTGGCGGTTGTTTCGTCACTACCAAATCCACTCCACCCCTTCGGGGGGCCGTACTCCTTCTACGGGTACAACTTTCTGCTGCTGTACTTAATTAGGGTGGCCGAGGCCGTGTACGCGCCCGGTTACAAGTTCATCGCAATCGGTCCGACGGATCCGGTCTTTGCCTTCCTCGACGTCGCGATGATACTCTCGCTTTTGATCTGTATGCCCTATATTTTCTACGAGGTGTACGGATTCGTCTCTCCCGGTCTTTACAAGAGAGAGCGCCAAGCTGTACAAAAGTACGTCATGCCGTTTGCCATCCTGCTTACAATCGGGGGATTCTTTGGGCTCCTCGTCGTCTTTCCGTTAGTGATGAGAATTCTCCTGCTGTTTTTCAGCCCTTTGAATTTGGCGAATCTAATCTCGCTCGATTCTTTCATCGACCTGCTCGTCCTAATACCTCTTGTTACGGGCATCGCATTCACGTTTCCAGTATTCCTGATCCCCTTGGTTGAGCTAAAGGTTCTAACGGTGAAGCAGCTGACGAGCGCAAGAAAGTGGGTTTACGTTGGCGTGGCACTCGGGGTAAGCATCGCGAATCCTGACCCGACAGACATTTCGAGCATTCCAATCGTCTTGCCGATCCTGCTGCTTTACGAAATCACAATTCTCTTTGCAAAGAGAATAGAAAAGCAAAGAGATAAGCGTCAGCTAGCTCAAACCGTGTGAGGCTTCCTTCGAATTATTACAAACAGGCCCGCGGCCGCAACTATCAATGCGACTATGGGTATTGCCACGAAGTACACGTAATCCGGTTGCGATACGGAAGGAAGAATTCCTGAGCTAGAATTCGTCGTGGGTGGAGGTAGCGAAATTGTAGTTGATTGAGTGGCTTGTGTGGTAGAAATGCTCGATTTGCTTGATGTGGTCGACTTGGTAAACGTTGTATAACCTGAACTGGCAGAAAACGTGCTGCTGCTGACTGTCGTAAAGCTCGGGTTTGATTCTGAAAATATCACCTGACCTATTCCGGAACCCGCCGAGGTATAGTTATCTTCCCAAACCAAGAATGCGTGGTCACCATTGGCAGCTAAAGAACTAGTCGCGATATCGTTCGGTCCTGAGGAACCATAACCCGTTCCAGAAACATTTACTCCCGGTTTTGAGGTCCAGGTCTGACCGTAATCCGTGCTCTCGGCTGCGAACATGCTCCAGCCAGAAGAAGTCACAGCGTCGCGCACTGTCCATGCCGTGAAAACATAGCTTCCACCAGTGCAGGAATATCCACCACCGCATCCCGTTGTCGCAAGTTGAGGCGCCCATCCTACCAGACGGGTTGCGCCGCTTAGATCAATTAAGGGACTCCAAGTAGCTCCGTTGTTTGTTGAATACCTTAAGTAGTTTTGAATTGGCGAAGAAAGCGTGTGGTATGTAAGATAGACGTCATTCCCAGCTGCAATTATCTGGGGTTCCCAAGTATCGTTGAGTCCAACACTTTGTGCAAGGTCCCTTCCAGGAAGGCTAGGACTGCAGTTCATTCCGTAATTGGTGCAGACGATGAAGTGTATCGTACTGTTGTTAGTTTTTGTCTGGGATACCAAATATACATCGGAGCCAGACGCAGCAATCCAGGGTTCGTCTCCCTCGTCGGTGGAGCTTAGAACTTCGGTCCACGAGTGCCCGCCATTGTGGGTTACCGCATACTGTAGGCCGTCGGAAACGACGTACCCGTTTGAACCCAACGCTGCAAGCTGCGGCTCGTGAGTAATTGCATAGTGGTATGCAGGGTTCCAGCTCACGCCGTAATTGTCGCTAGAGACGACAAAAGAGTTCTTTCCGCTACCTGTGTAGGCAACGTAAACGTAAGGACCAGCTGCAGCAATGACAGGTGTTATCCAGCCGTTTTCCGAATTTCCGGCAGTGAGCTGGATGGGCGCAGCAAAGCTCGAACCGTTGTTTGTGCTTCCGGCGAAGAAAATCTGCAGCTCGTTATTCACAGACTGCGACCAAACTACGTAAACATCGCTGTTGAGAGCGTAGACAATTGGGTACGAAGCCGTACCTCCTGGAGCACTGAGCTTCAATGCGGGAAGATTGATCTGAGGGTTCCACGAACTTCCGTTGTTAGTGCTCGCCCTAAAATAAATTCCGTGATCTTCTTCCGTCCACGCCACGTACACGTTGCTACCAACATTTGCGACCCAAGGATAGGAAGCGTTGTAGTTGTCATTGCTCAAATTCGTCGGCTGTAGCCAGCCGTTCGAAGTTTGCGCGGACGCGGGGGTGCTAAGAGAATAAATTCCTATGATCGAAACGAGTGGAATTAATATGAGAATAGATATTCCGATTGAAAAAACCACTTTTGTTTTTGCCAAATTCTCACGACTGCCTGTCATCTGAGCCAATTTTCCGAAATATCGGGATCAGATGCAATGAGAAATGAGTATCTGTGAGACTTAACTTTTACCCATAACTTTGCCCAAAGACCCTTATCCATTTGGGGAAATTTCTTCCGAAAGGGCGGAAAAAGATTCTAGACACCTGGATATTCATCACTTTTTCTTGTTAGCCCAGAAAACGGTCGCAATTGCCCCGCCCACGAGCATGACCGCTGAACCCGCCCCCAGCAAGAGCCAATTTGCTGAATAATTTTTCACTGGCTGTACCTCGGACAGGGCGAAGCTTCCTATGGTGTTTCCTGAAGCGTTGTGGTTGATGTAGGTGCTCCATGACGGCCCAATAGAGTTGTCAAAGACAAAATAATAAGTGCCGTTCGATGGGGCGGAGAAAGATCCTGCATACGGCGTTGCGGGAGTCACCGTGGCATTCACAAAATCCGGTGTGGTTTCGTTGGCTTGCTGAGAGAAGGTCCCCTGCCCGCCCAGCAAGGGCTGGTGGCACTGGGGCGCGCAACCGTACCAAACGTAGTACTGCGTCTGATTCATAACGTAGAAAAAGAAAATTGTTTGATTGCTTATTGAAAGCTTGATTCCTACACTCTGTCCCTGGGTCATCTGTAGATTTTTAGTTGCATAGTCATTGGGATCTACACTGATGACCGTGTTGAGGAGGGTGACCGATTGCTGTCTGGTGGTTGATTGAGGCGTAAATGCCCCAACTAGACCAATTGCTATACCGATTACTAGTATCACCAGTCCAACATAGGCAGCTTTCGAGAGCAATCTCAAGCGAAACCGAGAAAGTTGATTATTTATGCATTAAATCAGATCACGCGATCAATCTAATCGATAATGTCTTAGGGCAGAACATTTACATCTGAATATTAGGATCTGTGAGAAGCAATTTAAACTAATTTAGAATCGGAGTTATTTCCAAATGAATTTCACACGGTTCATCCCACTCGTTGTGGCAATTTTGCTCACAATTTCAATCATTACATACGCACAGGCAACCGTCCCTTCGAGCAAAACCGCAATATCACTGCGAGTCGGGTACCCTGATTCTCTCGACGAAAGTGATATCCAAGATCTCTACGCCGTTCAAATCTTAAAGAGCCAGGGAATTAACGTACAATCAACCTATTACGACGCTCCTCCTCTTGCCTTCGATGCTCTGGTCGCGGGTCAGCAGGATATCGTGTACGACGAGAGCGATGGCTCTTACGGTTTGAGCGGGGTGCACGCCAACACAACCTGCATCGGAGGATACATGCTTTCCGGGACGTTTTTAGCAATCGCTGGTGACGGCATAACAAATCCCCAGCAAATGCTAGGCAAAACTTCCGAAGACTTTGGTCCGGGAACAACTATGCGCTATCTGAACGAGTACTGGTTCAAACAGCTAGGAATTCCTACAAACCTAAATGGGCCCAGTCCTAACTCCGTTTATCTAAAGAACGGCGGAGAAAACTACGAGCGAGTACACGATCTTGAAACGGGAGTAGCTCAGGAAATAGTGGTAGATGATTTCATTCTGGCTGATGTCAATTCTCCCGCCATCAATAACTCAGCTCACGGCGGACCTTTTCACGTTCTGTTTACTTCTCCAGATGATTACTACGACACATGCTATGCTGCGCGTGACGACTGGTTGTCTAACCCAGCTAATGCTCTATTGGCTGAAAAGTTCCTCGCAGCTTTGTACGAAGCTCAGCGCTGGTCGATTTCAAATCCACAGCAATTCGTCGCCTTCGCAGAGCAGCAATTGCCTGAAACACCGGTTAGCGAAATTGAGTTTGCCTCAACCTATTATCCACAGCATTACACTTACTGGCCGTACGGCCTCTACAACTTGCAGGGAAATCAAAGCCTCGGAATAAAGTTCAACAACACGAGCAATTTTTTCATCGCGGCCGGAGTGATAACCGCTCCTATACAAAACGATTCCGCGCAACCATTTGGTGTCATCAACAAGTACTTTGAACTGAAATCGCTGCAGATGCTTCCGCCCTACAAGTATCCTGACCAGAGTTGGGTAACCGCTACGACTGTAGCGAACATACAGTCCTGGGTTCCGTCGTGGATGGGAGGAATTAGCTCTGCGATCTCCACGACCACGTAGCTCTCTTTAGCTCCTCACGGGCGATTGTGAAATTCAAATCCATTCGCAGAGTACTAAGTCGACCTTCGTAACTATCAAATTTGGAGACCCCCAAGTATTGAAAAGTCACGATGCCAAGCAGACACCATAGCGGGTCAACGCGAGTCGCAGCTATAGCCGCGATTGCTATCATACTCACCGTTGGCTACGCATTTTTGGTTGGATTTGGCTCTCTAGGAGGTCTAGACAAAGGAATCAGTGGAAATAACGGTTCGCAGCCGGGACTAATTTCAGCAACAACTTCGACGGTAACCGAAACGGCTACCTCGATAATACAGCAATTGGAAACGACGACGCTAACTTACACTTACACCTCTTCGAACGCTTTCACGAGCACGACGGTAGTCCAAACAACGACTATTACATACACAACGACGTCGACTAGACAAAGTTCAACTTCCACTCCATGCACCATTGGACAGTGCATTACGCTCGTTGCCACTAGCTCAACCGACATTAACCAAAACGGTCAAGTGTCATTTAGAGCGGTAGATCCAATTCCTCAAGAGAAGAACGACCCTTTCACTGGATTCATGAACTGCGGATGCAATGGTGGAGTCGTGCACGGATATTTCGTTGACGGAGTTGGGACCTTCTCGGTAAAATTTACCCTCACCGGCGATCAGAAAGTCTGGGTGGCGGATGGAGATCTACCGACAAATGCTACTACTCAGGTTTACAGCAACTCCATTCCAGTTCAGGTAAATTAGTAAGAAACTCAATATTCTTCTCGATTATACATCGAGATTTCAGAATTTCAATCCTCGCTTGTAAGACCAGGATCTCAGGATAAATTACCTTATCCTAAGAAGGTATTTTTTATTAAACAGGCCTGCGGCTTTGGTGAATACTGAAATATAATCCACGGATACACTTCCTTCAGAAATTGTCAGACACCAGCCCGGAAAATAATCAAACAGCTTCAAACAAACCAAATTCCAAATCCAGGCGTAATTTCCTTAAGAAGGCGGTTGCAGTAGGAGCGGGCGCCGCAGCTGTCGCCGCCGGAATCGGCGTTCTGTACGATTTAGAACAACAAAAGCATGGAGCTCCGCCGTTTGGTTCGAACCAAATCAAGCACTGGATAATGATCATGCAGGAAAACAGAACTTTCTCAATGTACTTTACCAACTATCCCGGTGCGAATTCAAGCAATCCAAACGGGGTCGCAACGACCAATCAAGCTGACGGTGGAGCAAATCACATGGAAACCGCGGCCTCTCACTCTTGGAACAACGGCGCGATGAACCCAGATGATTTCCTTGCCAACGAAGGCGACAATACGCTGCACTATTATCCAAGCACTGTCCCCGGAATTTCGGACTACTGGACGCTAGCGAGCGAGTTTGTCCTCTTCGATAATTTCTTCGGTTCCTGGATGGGATATTCACTGCCATCTCATCTCATCAACATTTCCGCCAATCTTGGGTACGACAACCCTCCAGTTAGTCCAGTGGATCCGAATCTCGGGAGTATCGATAGTGCGCAATATCCCACAATGCCTGACCGCCTAAATGCCGCAGGTATATCGTGGAGATACTACGGCACTTATACGCAAACGACAGATGTACCGGACAAAAACTACTGGTGCGTTCTCCAGTACTGGGCTAATTATAATCAGTTTTACATGAACAATTGCGTC
>JASHSF010000202.1 GCA_030036955.1 Nitrososphaerales archaeon | reverse complement strand
ATGCCACAATACTAAGGGGCAGGGCTCAGTATGTGGATGATATTCAGCTTCCCGGCACCGTTCACTGCAAGATTCTTCGCTCTCCTTATGCGCATGCAAGGATCAAAGATCTCGATGTCGAGAAAGCGAAAAATGCGGAAGGGGTATTGTACGTCCTAACCGGAAAAGAAGCCGATAATATTGCCAGGACATGGGACGAGTTCTGGGACCTCCCAACGGGAAAACATTCGAATGAGAAATGCTTGGCCACGGATAAGGTTCGCTTTGTCGGAGATCCGATTGCCGCAGTAGTCGCAACCGATCGCTATCTCGCTGAAGACGCGCTCGAACTCATTGATGTCGACTACGAAGTTTTGCCTGCAGTTGTGGACATCGAAAAGGCGCTCGAACCTGGAGCCCCCCTTGTGCACGAAGATTGGGGCGACAACATCGAGTCTACTCACAGAGTTGTTGCTGGCGATGTAGAGAAAGCTTTCAAAGAAGCCGATGTAATACTGGAAGATCGATTCGTCACTCAGAGATCTACCGGTGCCCCGATAGAAGCAAGCGGGGCAGTGGCCGTTTACGACAAAATCACAAACACTCTCACGGAATGGTCATCAACGCAGTTTCCGCATTTCTTGCGGACAACGCTAGCGCATTGCCTCGGAATCCCCGAGAGTAACGTGCGCTGCGTCGCCCCTGACATCGGGGGCGGGTTCGGGATTAAGGCGAGCATCCTTCCTCACGAAATTATTGTCGCAATACTTGCAATGAAGCTTGGCTTGCCAGTGAAGTACTTCGAGGACAGAAGGGAACACCTGACGGCGAGCAAACACGGCTATGCGCGAGTCTGCTATGCCAAAGTCGCCGCGAAAAAGGACGGGACGATAACCGCTTGGAAAGAAAAGATTCTGCAGGACAGTGGAGCTTACAGATCCTGGGGCATTGCCACGGTAGCTGTACCATATTCTATGCAACCCGGGGTCTACAAGATTCCGAATCTTCTCTTCGAAGCATACGAAGTTTGTACGACTAAGACGGGAATAGGCGCATACAGAGCATTTGGAGACGCCCAGATGCTCTTCGTTCGAGAAGTAATGATCGACAAGCTGGCGAGAAGTCTCGGCATCGATCGTGCTGAAATTCGACTGAAGAACATGATCAAGAAAGAGGAACTCCCGTATGTTCAGCCTACTGGCGCCATGCTCGACAGCGGCAGCTTCGAAGAGTGCTTCAGAAAGGTTCTCGAGATGCTCGATTATGAAGGAATAAAGAAAAAGAACGAACCAAACATCGGGATCGGTTTCTGCGCCGGTATTCATTACACGAGCTGTCGAAATCTCCCCATGATGTTTGACGCGGATTTCGAGACCGCGATTGTTAGGTTCGAACCGACTTGTGCCCTAACAGTCTCGTGCAGCAATATACCCCAGGGTCAGGGGCACGACACTTCGCTTGCTCAGATTGCAGCAGATGAATTTGGAATCGACATAGCTAAAGTTAGAATGATTCACGGCGACACGGACAAGTGTCCACAGGGTCTCGGAACTTGGGGGAGCCGGTGCATCGGAATAACAGGTAGTGCAATTGCCATCGCTTCTCGTCAAGTGAAACAGAAGATGATAGAAATCGCCTCTCACCTCTTGGAGGCAAGAAAAGAGGATCTGATTTTTGGAGACGGAAAAATATCGGTTAAGGGCGTTCCGAGCCGCCAGATTTCTCTGGAGGAGATAGCTTTTGTCGGTTGGGCGGCAACAAGCAGGCTGCCGCGCGGAATGAAGCCCGGTTTAGACGCGATGTATACGTACGAGCCTCCGAACACCGGCAGGTTCAATGAAAACGGCGTCGGAAACGTCGCTGTTAACTACAGCAATTCGGCGGATGGAGCCGTTGTCAAAGTTGATCCTGACACGGGGGAGTTCAAGATTCTGAAATACGTTATTGCGCATGACTGCGGTGTTCAAGTTAACCCATTATTGGTTGAAGGGCAAATGCAGGGCGGGCTGTGTCAGGGGCTCGGAACCGCGGCCTATGAAGATCTCGCGTATGATGAAAATGGTCAACCCCTCGCAACTTTGTTCGCAGATTATGCGTGTCCCACCGCGGTTGAAATGCCGATGCTAACTTCGGATCTAATGGCTTCATTTGAAACTCCGTCACCGACCACGCCTACGGGCGCAAAGGGCGCTGGCGAGCTCAGCATCATCAGTCCACCGGCTGTACTTGCGAATGCTATCGCAGATGCGATCAACTTTCATGAAGGAATCAAGGAAATTCCTCTGACGTCTGAGAGAATCTACAACTGCATAAGAAAGAAGCGCCTAAATCTAGTTAGCACGTCGAGACGAGATTTCGACAAGAGTGCGGGATGATATAGGCAATGAGGCCTGCACGCTTCGAATATGTCAGAGCTGGTTCTATGAACGAAGCTCTAGTGCTGCTTTCAAAATATGGTAGCGATGCAAAGATTCTTGCAGGTGGACAAACTCTGGTTCCACTTTTGAAGCTGAGGTTGCTTGAACCGCCGAAATATCTAATCGACATCTCAAGAATCAAAGAAGCGAGGTACATCAAACAAGCTGAAGGAGAAGTTAAGATCGGAGCTCTGACGACTCATCATGATCTGGAAGTTTCTGCAATAATACTTCAACATTGTCCAAGTTTGTCGGATGCGGCTTTCGTACTCGGCGATCCTTTGGTCAGAAATCGAGGAACAATTGGCGGCGCGCTAAGTCACTACGATCCTGCAGCCGATTATCCGGCAGTAGTTGTGTCTCTGAATGCGATTCTTACTTTGCGGAACAAACGAGCTGAGCGCACAATCAATGCCGCTGATTTTTTCTTGGACTACTTTACAACAGATCTCAGGCAAGATGAGATGCTTTCACAGGTATCCCTGCCTACCCTTGGACCAAGGCAAGGATCTGCTTATGTCAAGCTCGAAAGGGTGACGGGAGATTTTGCCGTCGTCGGGGCAGCTGCATTTGTGGAATTGGGCGAAAATGATACCATTTCAAAAGTAAACGTCGCGCTTTCAGCAGTTGGTGAAAAACCAATTGTTCCCAATGAGATGATCAAGAAACTAACTGGTAAGAAATTTGAAGATGGCATCGTCAGAGATGCCGCTGAAGAGGTGAAAGGCACAATATCGCCCCCCTCTGACATTAGAGCAAGCTCTGATTATCGAAAAGACATGGCGGCCGTTTTCGCGGCTCGCGCAGTGATTGACGCCGCAAGACGCGCTGGCCAGCAAGAACCGAAATTCGTTGCGCAATATCAGAGTCTAAGGGCGGCCTAAGAATTCACAAACTCGGCCAAAGCTCGAACTCTCCATGTAGTCTCTTTTTCTGGGCAAGCTGGCCGTATGAAAGTATAAATAATTACGTTAGACCCGAGACGCATATTATGTCAGAACCCAAGCAGATGTTTGCTCGGAAGGCTTCTGGAGTAGTAAGAAGCGTATCTCTCTTTGATGCATTCATTTTCGGATTAACGCTCGCCATTCCCTTTGCGGCAAATTTCTTCCTGTTTCCATTCTATACCTACTATCTCCCGGGCGCTGATTGGACTCAGGCGATCATTATCGGTTTCTTGATTTCTATCCCAACCTATGTTGTGTACGCCGGTCTGGGCTCGATGATGCCCCGTTCGGGAGGAGACTACGTCTTCCAGAGCAGAGCGATACATCCTACACTTGCGATGATCAGCGCTCTTTTCTGGCAAGTCTTCCTTCTTCAACCGGTCTATGGGACCCTACTGTTGTATTCGAGCGCATCGCTTGGGCTCGTTCCTCTTATGACAATGCTAGGCGCGGTTACAGGGAATGCAAATTTAGCGAGTTTCGCAGCTTGGCTAGGTACTGCAACCGGACTCTTTGTCTTCACAGCTTCCATGTTGACTTTGGCACTCATCAATAATATCGTAGGGATAAAGTGGGTCGCTAAAGCACAGCGCTGGGTTTTGTTCCCAGCCACGATTATTTCAGGTATCACCATACCATATCTATTGTTCTCCACTACCTCGTCAACGTACCAGGCAAATTTCAACCACTACACCCAGATCTTGAATGGGACGACGAATGCCTTCAACACGATCACGACTTCTTATACAACGCCGTCTTACAGCCTTGAGAATACACTACTGCTTGCTGTTGTTGTCTCAATTTCATTTCTGATGTGGTCGGTGTGGACCGCCCCAATATTTGGAGAGATAAAGGGCGCAAGCAACTTCAGGGCAATGCTGGTAACTTTCCTGGCTGGTGGGGCTTTCGTCGGATTCCTTCTAATGCTCCCTGAACTCGTAGGGTTCCAAAATCTAGCTGGGTATCCGTTCACATTTTCGGTAGCGGCTGCTTCCTACATTGGGGTACCCGCTCTATCATATTACCCGTCGCTTGGCATTTTGACTCTCATGGCGACAAACAGTGCATTCCTAATGGTTCTAGCCTCTCTGGGCTATATCGCCGCTGGATACTTTTTCGTTCAGCTTATGACTTCGAACTTGAGCAGGTATCTTCTGGCCTCATCCATCGATGGCACAGTTCCGCTCTTCTTCTCGGACACTAACCGCCGGTTCCGGACTCCTGTAAAAGGACTCATCTTTGTTTTTGTGATAATAATGATCTACGCCGCGGGCATCGATCTTGCTGTCAATTTTCTTTCGTCTCTCATTTTCTGGGAAACGGTAGCGATCTGGACCTCCTCGACGCTGTTCTTCGGAACTGGTCTTGCCGCAATACTGATGCCGTTTACAAATAAATCCATGTTCAAGTCGTCTCCCGTGGCAAGATACGGCCCGCTCCTCCTCTTATGTGGAGTCATCACTTTTGCAATCAGTGTCTTCGTCCTGATCGGCTACTTAGTAATACCGCAGCTTAACATTGGACTCGGAGCAAGCGGCGGAGCTATCATTGTTATAACCGCCGTCGCGGCTATCGTGTGGTATTTCGGCTTCAAGGCATATCAAGCGAGAAAAGGCATCGACGTCGGCATGGCTTACAGAGAACTGCCTCCAGAGTAAGTGGGAAAAGATAGCTACGCTTGCTTTGGCGTAGCTGAACGCTCGCACGCCCGTCCGTCAACGATTCCTATTAGAAGCCCCCTCGCTTGAAGTTTCAGGTAATCGCTCAGTGTGGGTTGATCTGAAGGCGTGTTTGGTATATTGAATGGAAGGCATGCAGATTAGATTTGGGAATTCTAGGTCTTCGCAGAGCGATGGGCATGTTCGCGTTCCTCGCAAACAGGAAGAAGGAAGTAAAGGACATCATGCCCGACGGAACAACAATTCAGTTCGAGCTCGAAAATGAAAAGCAATTCTACCTGCGTTTTTCTAAGGGTAAACTTTCTGTACACAGCGGAAGGTGCGACAATCCCTCGGCAACCATTAGGGGTGAAAGAGATAGCTTTCTGAAGCTCCTGAAGGGAGAAATTAGGCAGGAAGAGGCTTTCTTCATGCGCAAGCTCGAGGTGACCGGTCCGGTTACCTATTTGGTAAGACTAAATAGACTAGGCCAAAAAGTAATGAGCGGTGGGGGCTTTTTCAGCAAACTGATGCTGAAGCTTGTTTGAAGCCAAACTTGAGTTTGACTCGAGCATCAGGCGAGAATTTGCTTCTCACCGAATTAGACTTTAGAGAACAGAGTGCTTCACGTCCTTCTCTCAAAACATGGTTGCTGATCTAGGGACTCGATGTCTATAGAAAGAAGACCGGTCACAATTGAAACGGAGAAATTCCTGACCGAGTCCCTAGCTATCGTCGAAGCAGCTCAGAAGAAAAACATAATCGTGAGGATTCTCGGCGGATTTGCAATATACATTCACTCGGACAAATGCTCTGAATGCAGAACCTTGCAGCTTAGCCTCGGAAGATTGGGCGAGGGTAAGCCCCCCTTTACAGATCTAGATCTCGCAGGTTACAACAAGCAATGGAACCAGGTGAAGAACTTGTTTGAAAAAGATTGCAAGCTAAAACCTGATAGGATGGTGAATGCGCTCTACGGCGGAAACCGGCTTGTTTACTTTCACCCCCAAGAAAATTTTCCCATCGATGTTTTCTTTGACAAACTTGAATACAGTCACAATGTAAATTTTGGAGAATTCAAGAAAAATGGACGATTGGAACTCGATTATCCAACTCTCTGTCTCGCGGATCTTGTTTTGGAAAAACTTCAGATTCACCAGATCAACAAAAAAGATTTGATTGACATTCTTGTACTACTGCTCGGTCATGATGTCGTCTCCGAGCAGAAACCAGACAGCATCGATGCAGGTTACATTGCCAGCATTCTCGCAGACGATTGGGGTTTCTGGTACGACGCCACCAACAATTTGAGTCATGCGACAGAGCTCGGACGCCAGTTTGTAAATGAAGGGAAAATTTCTCAAAGCAATTGGCAGGTCATGAGCTCGAAGTTAGACGAACTGCTCCATATCATAGCAAATCGCGAAAAGACCCCGCGATGGAGGGTTAGGGAAAGAGTCGGCACCAAAAAGCCATGGTTCACAGAGGTCCAAGATTTTTAGCCCGTCTCCGTTGAAATATTGATATCCGAAAAATAGACCTTAACGGAGAAATAGCGCAGTTCATTGGCAAGACCAATTCGAATTTTATTCGCAACAGACCTTCACGGTTCCAGAAGAGCTTTTGTAAAATTCCTGAACGGCTTGAGGGTCTACAAGGCAAACGTCGGAATAGTTGGGGGGGACCTCACAGGGAAGGTAACGGTCCCAATAATCAAGCAGGACGACGGCTCATTCACTTCAGAATTCAATGGGCTTCGCCACCGCGCGAGCTCAGAGAATGAGTTCAAAGAAATGACGACAATGATCCAGGATAGCGGATATTACTTTCTCGTGTTTCCAAAAAATGAGGTGACAAAACAACTTGAAGCAGTTCAAGACGAACAAGTCTTCAAGGACCTCACGGCTGAGCGACTGAAAGAATGGATCCAGCTTGCAAAAACTAAACTTGAGGGAACCGGGGTCAAAGTGTACATAACGGGTGGAAATGACGATTACCTAGAACTAGACAGTATACTCGAAGCGAGCGATTCAATGATTTTTTCAGAGCAGCGATTGCAAATCATTGAGGGGGGACACGAAATGATCTCAAGCGGTTACAGCAACATCACTCCTTGGAAATGCCCGAGGGACGTTACCGAGGATCAGCTTTACGCCAAAATCGAATCGATGGCTAAGCAAGTATCGGACATGAAGTCAGCCATATTCAATCTGCATGTCCCTCCGATTCACACATCGCTCGACGTGTGCACGAAGCTAGACACTTCAGTAGATCCCCCTCAGCCGATCATGGGAGAAGAAACCGCCGGGGGCAGCACCGCCGTTCGAAAGGCAATCGAAACTTTTCAGCCGCTTGTTTCGCTTCACGGCCACATACACGAGTCGCGCGGAATGGAAAAGATAGGTAGAACGACTTGCTTCAACCCGGGAAGTGAATACGGAGAAGGCGTACTAAGGAGCGTCGTAGTTAATCTGAGCAAGGAAAAGATCGAATCATTCCAGTTCCTCTCGGGTTGAGCTTCGACGCACACAGCAGTCCGCTCGGTTTCACCCGGGTGATTCTATTCCCCTTTCGAAAACTACTTCGCTCTAACTTTACGCATTTCAGTTAGAACTTTTTCGCCTGTCAAGGGCAGGTTTCTGACCCTTGCCCTTGTAGCATCATAGACTGCATTTGCAACCGCCGGAGCAACAGGGACAAGTGCAGGCTCTGCGATTCCCTTCGCGCCAAATGGTCCATTTGGATCGCTTATTTCGACAAAAATCACATCGATCTTGGGCATGTCTGATGCTCTCGGAATAAAATAGTCCCTGAAATCCTTGACTATCGTTACGCCGCGATCTATTCTCAGATCCTCCGAAATTGCGTATCCGAGACCGTGCAGCGCTGCTCCTTCGATCTGCCCTTCAGCCGTCGTAGGGTTGATCACCCTCCCGACGTCATGGGCGGCTACAATCTGAAGGACTTTCACTTTTCCGGTTTCTGGATTTACTTCGACCTCGACAGCATGGCATGCAAAAGTGTAGGCAATGCTTGGTCCCGGTTCCTTCCACATTCCCGTTTCAGGATCCATGAGAGTAGAGGGTGTATCGAAAATTCCAGTTGTCAGGAGGTTCTTCGGTTTGCCAGCTCCGTAGTATGCGTACTTCGCAACGTTGTAAAGGCTCGTCTTGATTTCCGGCTTGTTCTTTGAAAAAACTTCAGAGTCTTTTATGTCGAGCTCAGATTCGGGCACCCCGAGCAACTCGGAAGCTAGGGCGAAAATCTGCTCCTTCATCTTCGAAGCCGCAATCCGCACCGCGTTTCCTCCAGTGAACGTAGACCGGCTTGCATAAGCGCCTAGATCAAATGCCGGAAGATCGCTGTCGCCTCCTATCACTTTTATGTCTTCGAAACGTACGCCTAACTCTTCGGCGCAAATCTGGGTGAGTACAGTCCACGCCCCCGTGCCGAGATCTTGTGAACCGACGAAAACCGTCACGCTCCCGTCGTCATTGACTTTGAGGGTGCAAGAGGACCCCTCGATATCTCCGTAGGCCCCTCTTTCCCCCGTGCTATGAATGAGGCAGGCAAGCCCTAGCCCTCTATTTGGGGCCCTATTAGCCTTCTTTTCGTACCAGCCAATTGCCTTCGTCGCTCGCTCTATGCATTCTACGAGACCCGTGCTCTTTGGCATCCTGAAACCGTGGACTGTGATGTCACCTGGTCGATTCGCGTTCAAGATTCTGAGCTTGACAGGATCGAGCCCGAGGCGCTCAGAGATCATATCCATCTGGGACTCTATAGCGAAGGTCGCTTGCGGATTGCCAAACCCCCTGTAAGCAGAGGGCGGCTGCTTGTTCGTGTAAACGAGCTTTGCGTCAAATCTAACAGCCTTGGGTTTGTACAAGCTAGCCGATGGATAGCATATGGCAAAGAAGGCTACGGCGGCGCCTTGGGCGATGTACGCTCCCTTGTCGATTACGAATTTGACTTCGCGGGCTTGGATCTCCCCGCTCTTTTTGAGCCCAGTTTTCACCGTTATTCGATATGGATGTCTGCAGCCCGAGGCAGCGAACTCTTCTTCCCTCGTGAGTATCAGGCTCACTGGAGCCCTGGCTACTTTCGCCAGATGCGCGCATATGATCATGAAAGGCTCGAGCTCGTTCTTAGACCCGAAGGCGCCCCCTACCCATTTGGACACTAGGCGAATCTTGCTCTCGGGAATCCCAAGAACCTTGCTGAACTCAAGCCTGATCGTGTGAGGAGTTTGTACCCCGCTCCACATTGTAAGGGTGCCGTCCCCATCCCACCTGCAAACGCAACCATGTGTTTCAAGGCATGCTTGATGCTGATGCTGCGTGGAGAAACTGTCCTCAAACACGTGATCCGATTCTCCGAATGCTTTTTCGACGTCTCCCCAATCCCCGTGAAGGTGTGCTGCAAGATTGTCCTTCAATTCTTCGTGGACGAGTGGCGAGTTTGGTTTCAAAGCGTCCTCTGGATCGAATAAGGCTGGGAGTTGTTCGTATTCGACCTCGATGAGAGACAACGCCCTAAGTGCGGTGTCCTCATCCACCGCGGCAACTGCAGCCATTTCATCTCCTACAAACCGGACCTTTCCTCTCGCAAGTGGATATTTGTCAGCCCTCGGAGGAGGCATCAGCCCCCGCAGAGCTGACTCCTCAGTCTTGCCTTCTTCGATGACTTGGCCCCCACTCTCGCGCTCTGCGTAGTTGAAAGTGTACTTTACTGGGATGTCCTCTCCGGTTAGCACAGCCCTTACCCCTGGCAACGCTCGCGCTTTAGAAACATCAATGCGAAGTATCCTAGCGTGCGGAAACGGACTGCGTAGAATTTTTCCGACAAGCATGCCCGGCAGCTGAATATCCGGGGCGTATTCTGATTCGGCTGAGACTTTTGCACGAGCATCTATTTTCGGTAACCGCAGACCGA
>JASHSF010000201.1 GCA_030036955.1 Nitrososphaerales archaeon | reverse complement strand
TGCAACGTGAGATAAGAGCCGAAAATTGCCGCCCCCTTTAACGACCTGATGTACCTTACGAACATGCTGCCCACTTTTTGCAGCGGAAAAAGAAAGGCAAGCGAAACAATCGCGAGCCAAAATATGAAAGAGGAGGCGCCCTCAAAGAAATTGAACTCGCTCACTTGATTCACTGAATACGATAAGAGCGCAAGCAGAATTCCGGCAAAGATTAGGGACACAAACGAGAGCGCAACCAAGAACTTTAGTCTCAATACTGTGTCACTATTAATTGCGCGTCCCTTAATGAAAGAATATCCGTGTCAAGAACGCACGGGCGCAGTCATTCGTTTCCCAATTCAGGTCAATACTCCCCCGAAGGCATAAGCACATTCTCGGCGGCAAAGGGCGGTAAATTCGATTACTCGTTCAGTGGTCTGATCTGCAGCGTTATTCCCTTGATTCCTGAAACTAGCGCAAGGCTTCCTTCCTCAATTGGAATGTCAGATTCTGCTGACCAGAGTTCCCACTCTGGAGTCCCTGCGAGCTTTACGACTCCTCTCTCCGCCTTGGAAACCTGGCGCACCACAGAACATTTCGCTCCGACTAGTTGCTTTTCTTCGCGGGGCTCCAGATGAAGTACTTCCTGCGCCTCGACGCCAAATATGGTGCAGATTGAAGCTGCGGGTGCAATTGCGAGATAACCGAGACCAATCGTGTAAAGGATGATTGTCATTGTTGCGAGCAGACCGTAAATGAACCAGGAATCGGGATCGAATCTAGCAATGGTGAAGAAAGAATGAAGCTGCTGTTTACTGGTTCTTTCCAATTGCGTCGACCTTGGTATCCCTAGTTATCTTAGAACTAGCACCGGATATTATCTGCAAAAGATCAATATACGGATTTACTGCACCGAGATGGAGCCCTTTCTCGCTTTGATGATTAAACCGAAAGTTCTTCCTTTGTTTTGGTTGAACGACTTTCTCGTGATCGTGGGTTTGATTCTATCGTCAACTCTTGCGAATTTTATCTGCTCTATTTCGAATCCTACTCTGTGCAAATTGTTAACGAGCGAATCGAGCGAGTGATGGAAGAAAATCTTCTTCCCCTCTTGGCTCAGTCGGAATATTGTATCTTCGTAAGAAGGTGAAACGTATCCGTCAGGATTTACATCATTGAAGACAAGAGTTCCTTTGCTCTTGAGCACTCTGCCAATATCCTTGAAGAAACTGCCTACGTCATCAATGTGATTTATCACCAGAGACGCAATTGCGCTGTCAAAAGAAGAGCTTGCGAACGGAAGCCTTTTTCTCGCGTCCAACCTGCGGTATTCGATGTTTTTGTATCCCACTGATTTCTTTCGTGCAACCTCGAGCATTCGCTCGGAAAAATCGATTCCGATTATCTTCTTACAGTTCTTTGAGAGAGGTATGGTTAACCTTCCGGTTCCGCAACCAAGATCCAGTATGACATCACGCTTCTTCGGAGCCAGGTAGAAAATCAATTGGTTTCGTTCTGCAACCGTAGCAGGATTCCTTCTGACATCATTGTCGTATTTGTCAGCCCAGCTCTCGTATGCGTCCAGAACATCTGTTCGTTTCATGCGCGATTCACCTCACTAGGGCTTGCTCTAAAAGTTCTTTTTCAACTCGTGAAAAAAGTCGCCAGCAAAAGCCTCTTTTTCAGAGTAAATTTCGCGGGTTTCAGGAAGGTAGCATCTGAATTTCCCGTCAATCTTTTCTTCAAAGTATTTGATTATTTGATCAATCGAACTTCCTCTTGTCAACCCTTTCACCAAACACTTGACAATCAAGAAAGTTCTTCCTCCTTCAGCCAAGTGAGCATCGTGCAAGATCTTTCCTTCCAAGGTTTTGACCCTTGCTTCCTTCCGAGATTCAAATGCGACGCGGAGTATTTTTGAAATCTTTCTCTGCTGCACGCCTTGTAATTGTAGGAATTTTCTCAAGTCAACTTTGTGGTGGGTCTGGTCTATACCATGAAAATACGCTGCGTAAGTCAATATCTGCCAATCCGATTGATACTTCGTAGCAAGAAAGCGCGCGATCTTGAGGAATCTCCTGATATTGACAGATCGTGCATGATATCTTTCTGAGCGTAGTACGGTTCAACGAAACGCTCTAAGCGTGCTAGCTTAACCTTATCCAGCATCAAATCTTGTCGGTAATGCTCGGCACGAGGTTTATCGAGCAAGGCTTTCAATGGAATGGATTAGAGACTTCTATAAAGCTAATATCCTTCTACCGAATAGGAAGGGTTTTATGAAAATTGACGACACATTGGGTAGATACCTCGGACTATGCTCTAATTAGCGACCTATGCTGCAGATTTAACTCTCTCAAGCAGTTTGAAATTTTCTGGGAGTACGAGAATTTGTGACCCAACATCCGCTCGATCTCAAAGTAGTCTGTTTCGAAAAACCTGAACGAGATAATCGCGCCAATCAGGGAGCACTTTGAGCAACGCGAGTACAAGAAACTCCTAGACTTGTACGGCGGCGCTAAGATAGCAAAATAAGTCCCCTGGAGGTTCGGCTAAGAGCTCGCAGGTGCGGTTTTCAGCTATAGTAAGAGGCAGCTCTCAGCGAAGATATCGGTATCCGATATGGCAAACTTATTAGGTCAGGATTTTTTCGATACTTGATTGTTCCATTTGCCAATTTCAAAATTATCATCCGATCACAGGGCAATAGGATCTATCATCGCTTTCGTTGCAATCATCGTGCTTTTGCTTTTTAATCCGCTTATCACGGTCGCAAACTCAGGATCTTCACAGGTGACATTCTCGACTCCCGTAAACCTCAGCAGTGACAAAGGTTCCGCAAACTATCCGAATGTTCAAGCCCTTGGCTCGTACGTGTACGTAACGTGGTCGGAAGGAGGCGGAGGAATTTTGTTTAAGGCAAGCGACAATTACGGTGCCACTTGGAATGTGACGAGAAAAATCTCAACTGGATCGGGGACTGCCAGGTACCCGCTGATGTCTGATAATGGATCTAACGTTTACGTCGTCTGGGCGCAGCAGGTGTCCGGAGATCTTCAAATATTCGAGTCAACCATCACCGATCACGGTTATGGCACAATTAGCACGAGACAGATAACCACAGGCACCGAAGGCTTTACTGTTCCGGTCATTGCTTCTTGGGGCAGCGACATCGTCGTAGGATACGGCAATGGATCGGTCGACGATAATTCCTGGGCTTGGTACGTCTTTAGCACCAACGCCGGTTCGACTTGGAGCAAACCCTCTGACTACGGTCTAGCCTGTCCGGGATCAGGACCTTGTCCAGAGCCCCAAGCATACATGTGGGGCACTAACATGTTCGTCGTTGCGGACAACGGCTTTGTTTATTCGGCTAACGACGGCTCGACCTGGAATTACATCAACGTTAACGGAAACTACTGCTACGTGAGAGAACCTTGGATATGGGGGTACGGTCCCAATGTTTACGTCTCATGGTACGCTCCTCCGGACACGACTAATTGCAATGGAAATGGTGCGGATATTTACGTGACTCATTCGAACAACGATGGGAAGACCTGGACCAACGCCAGCATTCTTTCAACCGATGGTCAGATCAACCCTATGGTATGGGCGTATGGAAACAGTGCGTGGATCGCGACCGTGCAAAGTCCCGGCGGATCTAGCTCAAAGATCTGGGCATACACTACAACCAACGGAGGTGCGACCTGGTCGCAAGCTGTTCTCCTGAGCGGCTCCGGACAAACGAGCTACCCTTGGACAGTTTCGTCGAGCGACGGTCAGAACGTCTTTGTCGGATTCTCACAGAAGACCAGCGGCGGGAACTGGGCCGTGAAGGTCGGGTACAGCTCTACGGGAGGTGGCGGAGCTGCAACAGCCTGGACTCCGAACGTCGTCGCTTCGGTAGGCTTGACTGGCAATTCGGGCGTAGCTCAGGATACTGCAGATGCCGGAATTGCGTCAAGCGGCACGCATTGTTATGCCGTCTGGCAGTACAGCACTTCGGGCACGTCGCAAATATATTTCTCCTCGACTTAAAATTCCTCAAAGCATGCCTTTGGCTATTTAGCGCCCTAGTTTTTTAGTTTCAGCAACGCCGATGGAAGCTACGCGTTGATCACATCGAGTTCTTTAAAAGTACATAATTGTATCGCGGTTTTGAACTATCTAGTTTCGAAACGTCACTCTATATATTGACCCGATGTATCAGGTCTGGCTAGAATCATCTGTATGAAGCAAGCAGCTAGAATCTCCCTCACAATCTCAATTGCCTGTGTTTTCTTGCTAAGCGGCATTTTTGGATTGTCAATGTTTTCAGCAGCAGCGAGTGCACCTCTGAGCCCAGCTGCTACTACCACGCAAACATGGACTTCGTTTACCTACAATTACAACAATTCTAGGTACAATCCGAACTCACTTGTGACTTCATCTAACGTGAACACCCTGAAGTTGGATTGGCATGTTGACACGGGTGAAGTAAACACGGGACAGCCAATTGTCTCCAACGGAGCTGTGTACTTTGGCGACTGGGGCGGTTACGCTTACTCTGTAAATCTTACGAATGGAAATACCATCTGGAAAGATGACATGAGCACAATTGCTGCGAAGGCGCTTGGACATGCGTACAAGGCGCAAATTTCAAGCACTTTCCTAGCGCAGGGGGGAGTAATATACGGCGGCATGAGTCCTTACGGACCAAATCCAGTCGCCTTTGCTCTCAACCAGAATACTGGTGCTTTGATCTGGATGGACAATTTCACAGCGGCTCCATTCAGCGCGACGCTGACGTCCATTTGGGCTTCACCCATCTACTACAAGGGACTGGTCTACATTGGATCCGCTGCGTTCAATGAGTCGAACGCTCGCCAGCACGGAGTGATTTACGCGGTTAATGCAACCACGGGTGCCATGGTGTGGAAGTTCCTGACAGCGCCTAACGGTGACCCTGGAGGTGCGGGAGTGTGGAGCTCTGTCGTAATTGATCCAGCACTCAACGCGATATTTTTCGGAACTGCGAATGCGTACCACCAAGGCTCTGCAAAGTCGACTCCGTATTCTGAAGCAATCGTTTCCTTGAATGCGATGACGGGCTCGTTCAACTGGGCGTACATGATATACACCCCTTCCAAAGGAGATCTCGATATCGGTGAGACGCCTAACTTATTCACGGTATCGATTAGCGGCACGACCTACCAAGCTGTTGCCGCTGGTTCAAAGAACGGATGGTACTACGTCGTGAACGCCGTGAACGGAGATCTCCTCGAAAAGATCCAGGTGTCGGCAGGAGGTGGAAGCGCAGGAATCATCGGGCTTGCTGGCTTCATCTACAACTCGCCGAACAACCCAGAGGTTTACGTGGTGGGACAGAATACTGGCTGCAAGCCGGTCTGCACAGACGTACGAGCATATCTCCCAGCCAGCAACACATTCTCGTGGACGTACACGGACAAATATCACGAGGTCGGCTCCGTCAGCATCATCCCTGGGGCGATGTTATATCCGGACGAAGGAGGTTACATAACAGCGCTCTCTCTATCGTCGGGCAGTGTGCTCTACAGAACACAATTCCAAGGATCGGCGAGGGGAGGAATAACTGTTGTCGGGAACATGGTTCTCTTCACGACGTCCGACGGTTGCTACGCTCTGATACTCGGATAAGAAGAGTTTAGGTTTAGGCATGGTCTCGTTCACCATGCCTTAAATCCTGATTTGGAGAAAGCCCTGGTTCTAGTCGCGAGGCCAGCGCCAGGGCTTTTTTTGCTTTTATTTCTCATTGGTTTTTTCGCTTACACAAAGCATGGAAGATTGAATCTCCTGATCCCAAAAGCGTAGAAACAGTTTGCGAGGCCTGGGGCCCAAATGGCCGCGCAATACTCGGATTCCGATATACCCAGATAAATATCGGCTGACCCACGCGTCCATCGGTAAAAGCCAGGTTCTTGTCAAAGGAATTACAGTTCTTCATTCCTACTACGACTTGTGTTGTTTTCCCAAAATGTTTCTTGTTCGTTCCAGCCTTTGTGAATTCGTTTCGGGAAATTAGGGCGGCACCATGAAAAAGAACGTAATCAGGTTGATGCAGTCTGCGTCTATCGCTCTTGTAACGCTGTTTTTGATATCAAATGTAGCGACGGTAAGTGCAGCGCAAGCTGGACCTTCCTTTAGCGCACCAGTTAATCTGAGTGGTACGAGCAATGCGATTTATCCTGCCGTAGCTAGCTCCGGCTTGTACATTTACGTGGTTTGGACTGAGGGGTCGGGGGGAATATTCATCCAAACGAGTTCTAATGGGGGCACGACTTGGAGCGGCCCGATGAGAATAAGCAACACGGGAACAGCGCACCAGTACCCGGTTATTGCAGCGAACGGCTCCGGTGTGTACGTTGCTTGGGCGCAATATACTTCCGGTAATCTTCATATCACGTTCGCGAGGAGCACAAATTACGGTGCGAGTTTCAGCACACCGGTTCAAATCGACGGGCAGCCCGCAAGCGGATTCTCGATAACTCCGTACGTGGCCGCGTCGGGTGAGGGAGTATATGTGGTATTTAGTACTGCTACGACGGATTCGTTCCTCGTATCGAGCTCGAATTATGGCGCTACGTTTAGCGCTCCGATGACAATTTCCGCGAAGACTTGCTCCGGCAAATGCCACGAGCCTCAGGTGTACGCATTTGGTTCAAGCGCATATGCTGTTTCAGACGGAAGCAAGGGAGTGCTGCTGACCCACAACTACGGAGTCACGTGGTCAAGAGTTGCATTCCCCAGTGGCTGTTGCGCTTCGGAACCTTGGATCGCCGCTTACGGGAACAACGTTCTCGCCGGAGGCGAGACGAAGACCAACACGAGCGTCATAAACATTGCATACAGCAACGACGCTGGGGCGACGTGGCACATAGTGCACAATTTCCAAGGGTCAATCAACGCCTGGGCGCCAATGCCCATGGTCTACGGCAATGACTTCTACATCCCGTGGAGAACCGATCCGGGAAGCAGCAATTCGCAAGAATACGTCGCGGTCTCCACGAATGCAGGCAGCACGTGGACCCTTCACACAATAGGACTTGCGGATAAAGATAACGAATGGCCCTTTTACACTTACGCTTACCAGAGCGAGGCTTTCATAATGTGGGCCTATCAACCGAGTCCCGGTGTATGGTATCCAGTCGTTTCGTACACAACAGACAATGGAGCAACGTGGTCGACCCCGGATAACTTGGGTACCACGAGCGCTTCGCACATAGTGCCGGAACAGGACACGGCGACGGGATCAATGGTCGGCTCTGGCGCGACTATATTCACGGCGTGGCAAACACCAGGATCTAACATTTACTTCAGCTCTGGCACAGCGTAAAGTCTCCGCTCAAGAGGCGCGAGTGGGTTCTCGGAAATTATAAAATTTCCGGACCCTTTCAAAGGTCTGAATTTTGTGTATCGAAATGCCGAGCTAGGTTAGACTTAATTTTCGTTTGGAATCGAAGAGGACGTCGCGTCTCCTTCAATTGTCGCCAGGACTGACTTCATCTGCTCGGGTATGTCCCCCAATTGCGACAGGGGTATCGAGTTAGACAGCATTGTTTCAAGCTCCGAGATCCGAGCTCTGGTGCTTTCGTACTGCTCCTTTGGGACACTTCGCTGAGCGATTTGGTTCAGCTCTTCCTGATGTTTTGATCGAACCTTTGAAAGCTCTGACTGCAATCCAAGGAATT
>JASHSF010000200.1 GCA_030036955.1 Nitrososphaerales archaeon | reverse complement strand
TGCCCTTCGTTTCTCTGGCAGGCTACACAAGCAGCGGAAAAACAACCCTTTTCAACAGACTTGCGTCCGAAACAAAAGAAGAATCTGGCAAACTCTTTACAACTCTTACGACCACGACCAGGGGTTTTGAGCCAATTCCAGGCAAAGCAGACAGGGTGCTTCTATCGGACACTGTGGGATTCATCAGTCGCCTCCCGACCTACATGGTAGAGGCATTCAAGTCTACTCTTGAAGAGCTTTCTTACGCGGATCTGATACTTTTGATGCTTGACGTGAGCGATCCGATCGATGTGGTTGAAATAAAATATTCTAGCTGCAGGCAGACATTGATAGACCAGTTGCATATTGATCCGATGCGAATCCTTCTGGTCCTCAACAAATTAGATCTCGCTCGTCGCGAGAACGTCGAGGCAGTCAGTCGAATAGTGGAAGATGCACCCAGCATTGGTATCTCGGCAAAAACTGGCGAAGGACTGAGGAAACTAAGAATCAAGATCTTTACACTCTTGTTTCCCGAGGAAGGTGGGTTTGCTAGAAGCATAACTGTACCAACCGAGGCGGTAAGTCAAGACGAGGTAATTTCAAGTGACCGAGTCGAGCACATGGACATGCCGACCAAGAATCAGACCTAACGCTTGATGTATCGATCTGATTGAGTTAGCTGAAAAGCTTTTTTCTGTCCCAAGCAAGGCATCCAAGACGGCATGAGAGCCTTAACTTCAAAGGAAATGGCGCTAGTCTACAGAGTTGCCAGAAGCTGTTTCTTTGGAGCAGGATCTGTTCTCTGCGCATTTGGGATATGGTACTCGGTAGAGCCTTTCTTTTATCATATCAATAATCCACTTGCGACGCTAGGAATATTCGCAATATACATCGGAGTGATGCTGATTCTAATCGCAATGGCGATGAAAGAGGACTGGTTCACTAACGCTAGGCGCTATTGGTAAGTCCTAGCTCGGGCTAGCTTCTCGGCCCTTCGAACCGAAGGATCAATGAAGCTCCCCTTTAAATCATCTATTCGAGAAATTAGGGCAATCTCTTTAACGGCCGTTTTTTGCCATTTTAAGAACCATTTTCGAGAGCAAACTGATTTCTCGGTCGAGAGAGGCTCGACCCTTTCTCGTCAACCTGTATATCCTCTTTGGAAAATGCGACTGACCCGATGAGATTGTGAAACCTTCTATCAGGCCGAGTTTTTCCAGCCTTGTGAGATGTGGATGAATAGTGCCAAAGCTGCGCTGAACGCCGAACATTTGGAGTAGGACGCCTCGCATCGAATAGAGTGTCTTCGGCCCCGCTCGGAGAAGGTACAAAATCTGAAGATCCAAAAATTGTTTTGTGACCTTTTCTTCTTGTTCTTGAATGAGTTTTAGATTAGTTTGATTACGCATTGTTTTGGACGAATCCCTATCTTTCTTTCGCACAGTAAGTTAGTTACATCGCGTATGTCGTATTTCGATATTAGATATCCTTTACCATTGACAAATCTCAAGCCAAGAATTCAAACTTCCATTTTTTGATCAATCTCAAGTAACTTCACTTCAAGGCCAGCCGCAAAAGGCTGATCTTTTTGGCCGGGCAGCTTTTCAACCAAGTTGTCTGGTTGGGAGGAGAGAATCTGGCCGGTAACTGCTAAGCTGCCGAAAGCTGACGACGGCAGCGCTCTAAACTGATCTACATGCTCAAGAAAGGGGAAATGGACAGGTCGGGAATTTTAAAACACAGTATTTTATAAAACTGGCCTAATCTTTCCAATCTTGGTGTTAAGAAATCGAACTCTAATCTTGTATTTAATCACGAAACTTGGTGATTTTTAATACTATCATGGTAGTAATAAGATTTTTATTGTGTTACTACTGAGATAGTAACACAAAAAGATGATATCCATGAATTCAAGATCTACGCGATCGTAATCTCAAGCACAGCGGGTAGCACGAGTACAACCTCTTCCTCAAACACCTCGCCTACGCTAACTTTGTCGACAGCTAGTATAGGCTACGGATATTAGACGACAAGGATTAGGGTCGGGGGCGGCGATGAACTCCAGATCTTTAGCCCATTTGACAAAAAATGCGAATTATTTACTACTCGGATAGTAATCTTTATCTCCACATCGAGATAGCTCAAGTACAGATAGGAGAATATTGAATGCCTGTTATCGGCGAATTAGAATCTGACGTGTTGGAAGTCCTGAAACGTAACGAAGGTCAGGCCACAGCTTCTGACGTTTTGAATGTCCTTAGGAAGCAAAGGGACGTTGCTTACACGACTGTTAGCACCACTCTCGATCGGCTCTACCGCAAACGCCTGCTCGACCGGAAAGCGCTTCCCGGCCCTGGCGGCACAAAATACCTGTTTATCCTAGGAAAGGATGAAAAAATCAAGAACAAAATCGTAGAGTCTACCATGGAACGACTGACTGCTGCCTTTGGAGAAACCGCCTATTCTGCTATCTACAAACATCTTGATGACCTCTCCGAAGAAGAGCTAGAGCGTTTAAGAAAACAAGTGGACAAAGCTCTCAAGGCAAAAACACAATAGAGATCCGGTAGATTTTGTTACCTCTATCCGTCTACGTCGGCTTTTTCTCTGACTATTTCTCGAGTCCCGTTACTTTTCTCGGAATAGTTATTGGAATCACTGCGATGGTTGGAGCCTACGGTGCATTTCGATCCTCAAAGAACTCATTCGTTAGGACGTACTCTCTGCTATCAATGATGGCAATATCCTCCTCACTCTGGCTCTTTGTAATATCCAGTCTCGTGCTCTGCAGTCTGATGGTACACCAGTACTGGGTTTCACCAGATTTGGCTAGCGAATTCGTGCTTCGTCTCGCTTTATTGATCACCCTAGCGGGAGGACCCTCACTAATACTGCTATTTCGCGGGCGAGCTATAAAGAAAGTCTACGCAGCAATCCAGCGAAATTCAATTCCGGTTGAACCACTTTCAGAATCGACGATTAAATCCCGAGGTCAACTTTCGACCGCAGATCAAGCTCTGTATGATCGTAGCTTCGGAATCTTCTCTAGCTTGAGAAACAGAATTGTAGACGGGGTAAGCCCATCAACGAAACCTGTATCTTTGAATCTTCTGAACGGGAGCGGAAAAGAGCGAGGGATTCCAGAGTCTCTAGCAGTAGATTGGCACGGTTACAGAATGGTAGGGATCAAACAAGTGGTGGCGTCGATTCTTCAGGACGATGAGCTGGAAGGAGTGCTTGCTCATGAGCTCGGGCACATCGAGCAAGGAGATGCAAAAGCAAAATCAATTGCAACGGGTTTCAGGATTTCCTTCCCTTTCGACCCTCTCGTCTACTTTGCCGAAGCCGCCATTTACAGGGAAAGAGAGCTTGCGGCAGATGAATTTTCTGCCAGGCTTACTGGGAAACCAGCATCTCTGGCCTCGGCTCTTTTGAAAATCTACGAAGGCATGCGTGATGGCGCAAGCATCAATGGGTTAAATTCTCCCGTAGGGGTATCGTATCTTTTGAGCGAGCAAATCCCCAGCAGGAAAGCCCAGATTGGCGCAAGCAGTGAAGTTCGTCGATTGACCAGACAATCCTCCAAGCTCCTTAGCAAGCAGCCTTCGCTCAAGATCCGCATCGAGCGACTTCTCGATATTACGAATTCGTTGGTTCCAGCTGTCGATACAGAGTCTCGAGCCAGTTAGAGCTTAGCCGATCGTGGGAGGTGGCCTAACTCCGACAATTACTGTGACGTTGAGCGGTGCTCCTGCCCTGATTACACCGACCGTGATTGTTTGACCTGGCATTGTATTTTCCTCAAGGTAAGCGGACAGAGCATTGGTGTTGATTATCTGAGTCCCGTTTATTGACACTATGATGTCGCCGCCTATCACGTATGGTTGACCGTTAATTGTGACTGTTGTGTTGCCGCCTTCAATACCAGCGTTAGCAGCTGGACTGCCCGGCAAAACGCTTGCAACCAGCACTCCATAGGTGAAGTTGGTTCCCGAAGCTTGGGCGAGCTGGTAGTTCATGTTGAATCCTTGAATCCCTAGCAGTGGGTGAAGATTGTAAGATCCGGTGGTGATAAGCGAAGGGAGTTCGCGTAGGATTGTATCAGAGGGAATCGCGAAACCGAGCCCCTGAGAATTGCTTACGTCAGAGGTTGTTATTCCTACCACCGCGCCATTCCCGTCGAGGAGTGGTCCTCCAGAATTGCCCGGATTTATTGGCGCGCTAAACTGGATCACGTCGGGGATGGAGTAATTTCCTGCAGTCACGTCTTGGATAGTTTCGCCGAGCTGCGATACAACTCCAAAGGTCATAGATCCTGTGAGGCCGTAAGGATTACCGATCGCAAGAACGGGCTCGCCGATATGGAGCGAGGAAGAGTAAGTTATGTTAAGAGGGATCAGTTGAGTCGAAGGAGTGTTTAGTACAGAAACGACTGCGAGGTCTGAGTAGGGATCCGATCCTATTACCTTCGCCGCATATGCGTTTCCATCAGCAAAAGTGACCGTCAAGTTTGAAATCCCTTCGACCACGTGATAGTTGGTCACAACGTAATCGTGAGTCGTATAATTTACAACAAATCCGGATCCGAGGACTTGCTCCACTACAGCTCCGTATCCCGTATTGACTACCACTGACCCTCCGATAGTAACAACGCTTCTGTTCGTCAGCGCGTAGACGAGCTGGGGGCTAAATCCCAGCGAAGAATAATTTGCAATGCTGATCACAGCGCCCGGTGCCTGTTCGATCTTCGTAAGCGTCGTGGTAGTTTTTTGCGCACTGCTGAGAGTCTGGGCTTCGGAATAGAAGTATACTGCCGCCACAGCAGATAGCACAAAGAGCGCAAAAATTACCACGAACATAATCAGAGAAGGTAGACCCTTTTGATTTTTTAGGGAATTCATTTTCTATCTTAGATCTCCTACTTTCCAATTGAAATAATAAACAGCCATTTTAGTATTCGCTCTAAGGCGATTATTTTCCGTCAAGGCACACTGAATGAAAAAGTAAGGAAACTACTTTCCGCCAAAATTTAACCATGTGCGACTAACCAAAGATTGGAGCAACGGATAGTCAGGTGTCCCGGGCCTCCTCAAGCTTCAGCAAACTCTTAAAGTGTAAATCGATAAACGATCAGTTCAACTTCAATCTTGAAGAGCTCAGGCAAAACCAATTCTACCGGTCGACACGGCGGAGATCGAGCTTCTATTCTAGCGCGATTAATCACCTGGTTTGACTCTTACGTCGAGCTTTACACAGTCGACCCAGTAAGAATTGAAAGAGCCCTCAAAAACTGGGATGGAACTGATGTTGATCAAGTCTGGAAGAGCGTACGCAAAGACGTGGATAAGATAAACGAATTACCTGAGGGATCGGAAGAACTCGAAAAGCACATCCGCAGGTCTACTCTAGCGAGAAACCTCTCGTTTCTGCTCACGTTTGCTACCTTTGCGTTTCTTCTGGTTTTCTTGTATTTTACCAATGAAATAAAAGCGCACTTTGGGTCCATTATTTTGTTAGTCGCGCCCGGGGTAGTGATCGCACTAATGTACGGTGCTTTGATGTTCAATACATTTGCAACCCGCAGGCTCAATAGTGCGATGCGCGATTTTTACACCGAGCATGCCGGGGAGGTCCGCAAGCAAACGGCGCACATCAAGGAAGCGACACAACTCTTGATCGATAAATTGCAAAGAGAAGTCTATTCTCAGGATTTTGACCCGGGCAAGTACAAGTTTGAGCTCTATAATACAAATTACAAAGGAATCAGAGAAGTGGGCAGACATCGACAAAGAATTGTATCGACTGTTAAACCAAAGGCAAAGAGTTCTGGCGCAGACTAAACTTAAAATAAAGAAATGCCTCGAACCGTAGTGATTCGTTTTGGTAGTTTGCCCCTATTGCGGAAGAGAAAACACTCAGTCAAATGCCACTTACTGCTCTTATTGCGGGTCTAGTCTTCAACAGGCCGGTTCGAGCTCCGGTCAACCTATGGGATCCACTCCTCCTGTTTCCCCGCCGAACTATCCTCTTGGGCAGGGGAGTCCCAAATATTCGCTTTCATACAGGTACGACAGAGCGATGCATCGGATTGAATTGCTCTCCTACGCGATCGTGGGTTTGAGTGTAATAATCCTTGTATTGATCTGGCTCTAAATTTACCAGGTGATTGATATGGAAGATCCTATGGAACGCAGTGTAAAAAGGCTCGAAAGAATCTCTACAATAATGACCATTGCGGTTGTCGTCCTAGCACTCATTTTGATTTCAATCTTCATCTAGACTGCTCCGTCTCGTACCGTTTTCCTTGGATGAATAGCGTTCATTGTTTTGTTATTTCGCTAACCGCTGACGGTCTTCGTAGAATGTAGGTTGCGAGTACAAAGTAAATTATCATTGCGATAATCAATCCAGAGATTGCGTCAATTGGGATCTGGGGAACAAATTCAAACAGCAAGAAGACCGCCCCCGCAACTACCGTGACTCCAAGCACAGCGAGAAACATGAACCTGCTGAAGGCACCGAGCTCATTGTTCGATTCTTCTGAATCGTATCCGGCATTAGCCAGCTCCTTTGAGTACTTTTTGTAAGCTCCCTGAATTGATGCGCTCACTATAGAAAGCTCAATCAAGACGATTGAGAGAGCAAAGTCCACGACTACTGCAGGGGTGAACCCGAGTCCTATGCCCAGTGCGGCAGGAAGGTAGCCGTTTCCAAGCATCAATGTAAAGAGGCTAAGAACAAGAGCGAGCCAACCAAAGGCAGATGCCTTGGTGGAAAACAGCGAAACGAGTCCAAGCAACGCGCCTAGCGTTATTATGCAAAGCCCGATTAACTGAAGCACTGAAGTGGACAAGAACAGCAACACGACGCCTGGAAGGGCTGCGAACAATCCCGCTGCTGCTGCTAGTTTGTTTTGCAACCACCTTCACCTCAGGTTCGCGCGGGATCGTCGTCCACACCTAGCAACAGACAGAGCCTTACGCATGATGTAACCAGAATGGTCGCTTACGGGATCGTAAGCGACGACATTTACTCCTCTCGGGAGCATTTCGTACAATCTCTTCTTGGTGGGAAGGAGAAGAGCTTTAAGCGCTAGGTTTTGCGTAGAGTCGCCCGGGTAGCCCACCGAGGAATACTTTGCTATTATACTGTCGGGCATTATGTCAATTATTGACACGGATGATGCTCCTGCCCTAAGTAGTGACGTCGAGATGCGGGAAAACTGGAATAGATTAGTTCTTGAAAGGTTTGAAATTATGACGACTGCTGGTGTGGATTCCCGAGTGATTTGCAGTAGCAGCTTCGAATTTGAGTCCTGCTGATTTGTGAGCTCGCCGCTCCAAGTAACTGCTTCCTCCTCAGACTCTGCAAAAAGGAGGAGCTCCTTGATCTTGTTGTAGTGCGTAGTACCCGAGCTCGGGAGAACGTAGCGCCGCCCAGTCTTCTGATTTGATTCTGGAACGACCCACACTCCGACGTTTATGCCAGTGGAGAGCAACACCTTTGCGAAAGAAAGCGCAAAATTGATGCCACTTTCTAGAGCGTTATCTTCTATCGTCCCGCGCCTCATGTTCTCGCTTCTGTCGAGAATGAAAAGGAAAGTGTGCAGCCCCTCCCGCTCATATTCGTTGATCAATAGCTTGTTTGTGTCAGTCAAGCGGGAGCTCGCTTTCCAATTTATGAACTTGGAGGGATCCCCAACGGAATAGTCGCGAATTGAGGCAAACTCTGTCGAGTACGGGCCCAGCCTTGCGCGGGATTGCCGAGGGAGCTCCTGGAGTGATCTAATACGAAGCTGCCCCTTTCTCGGCACTGCAATTTTTGGTAGAACTCTAAGAGAAATCCGGCTCGGGAATTGTGCCTCTGTCTTATCCAATAGTCCGAAGGATGGGTAAAATGACCATGAAATTGACGGGAAGTCAAATATTCCCCGCCTGAGCGCGCGAAGCTTGTAAGCGTACTCGCAAGTCCTCTCGTTCAGCCCCTTGAAAACAACGTGAACGTTTGATCCGTCAACCAAATCGAATCG
>JASHSF010000026.1 GCA_030036955.1 Nitrososphaerales archaeon | reverse complement strand
CCGTCTCATACCACGTTATTGCCACCAATATAGTTCCGAAAATGTACGCCCAGATGCCGAGCGGAGTGAGAGCGAAATGGGACACCAAAATGGAAGTAGGTAAAGAGCACGGTCAGCATTACGGAACAGAGGACAAAGCGCGGAACGATGACTGATCCGAGCTTCAAAAACTGCGCTAGGGCTTCTATTTTCACTTCAGCCGCGAGGATATAGTCACCGCAAACTTCAGGGTACCCTCTTTCGCCCGGTCGAAGTGTGACGCTGGTTTTTCACGGTTCGCTCTCGCCTCTGCCAATCCCGTCGGAGGCACGCAGCTGTCGATTCGCAGCGGATAAGTATTCGAGTTTTCACTTCTCACGGACGCTGGCGTGATTTCGACTCACGAATATAAGGTTCCTTGAGCAGCGCGCCTAAATCTTTTCACTTCTCACGGTGAAAAATATATCCCTCGATGTTCATTGTTTGAGATAGAGATTCTATCTCGATCCATTTCGAAGTCAGTCTTTTTAACGCACTTGTCATTTGCAGCTGGCTCTGCGCTTATTTTTGTCGGAAAAGAATACAACGTTTGAATTCGCAAGTTAGATGGAGAAAGGCTTTTGCAGCTGAGGCGCTTCTTGCCACTGCTCATTGCAGTTGTTTTGGCAATTTCTATCCTGTATTACGTTGAGAGCTCTCTGCCAGCTTCCTCCGGGACAACCAACACGATCAAGGTAGTGTATCCGGATTCGCTCGACGAGAGCGAAGTTACCGATCAGTTCGCGTTCCAGATTTTACAAGCTGAAGGCTTTCGGATCGACCCCACGTACTACGACTCTGCTTCCTTAGCGTATCAATCCTTAGTTTCGGGTCAGGCTGACATTGCCTACGACGAAACCGGGGGATCTTTTCAAATTGCTGGAAACCAGCAAACCACCTGCGTTGGAGGTTACGCTCTCGGTGGAGCGTTTCTCGCAATTGTGGGGGACGGCATCACGAGTCCTTCGCAGTTGTTGGGTAAGACGGCAGAGGACTCTGGCCCAGGCACGATCACTAGGTACCTGAACGATTACTGGTTCAAGCAGGCAGGCGTCGCCGTCAACGCCAACGCTGTGAGCAATAGCTCCGTCTTTCTCAAAATCGGGCGCGAAAATTACGATCTCGTTCACGATCTCGAAACCGGAGTGGCGCAGGAAATTGTCGTGGACGACTTTATTCTTCCCGACATCGCAAACCCCTCCGTCAATACCACCTCGAACGGCGGTCCGTTTCACGTCCTGTTCACAGCGCCAAATAACATCTTAGAAACCTGCTACACGGTGAGAGACAGCTGGTTGTCCAATCCTCAAAATCAGCAGATACTCGTAAAGTTTCTTGCTGCCCAGTACGAAGCCCAGCGGATTTTCATTTCGAGTCCCGCAGGTTTCGTGCCATTCGCGCAAAAGTTTCTGCCGCTCTCGCCCGCGGGTGAGGTTCAGTACACGTCCACAAATTATCCGGCGAACTTCATCTACTGGCCTTATGGCCTCTACAACCTTCAAGGTAATCAGAGCCTCAGCGTGAAATTTCAGAACACGGTGAATTTTCTGATTCAGGCTGGGGTCTTAAGTTCCCCGGTTCAGAACAGTTCGGTAAAGCCGTACGGAATTGTAAACAAATATTTTGAACTCGCAGCTCTTAAAATGATCGGATCTTACAACTACCCAAATCAATTTTGGGTTACTCCAAGTTTTGCAGCAGACATTCACTCCTGGGTACCCTCATGGATGGGCACTTTGAATTAGTTAGGCGTTGAAACAGAATGAAATCCAGTCGAAAGGCGAGGAGATCCGGTCCTTCCGTTAAAACTACCATCGCCCTAGCCATTCTTGCCATTGGGATAATTGTTGGAATTATCGCAGCTCTTAGCCCAATCGGCTCATTTTCCCCACAGCACTCGGGATTTATCTCGCCATTCAACGTCGATCCGAACGACTACAAAACGGAACCGTTGCAGATGGCCAAAGGGGAATCCGTCGCTTTCATGGTGCAGCTCGACAACGCGACTATCTTTCGCTTCTACATCATGAACAGTACTCAGCTCACAGTTTACGAAAAGTGCGCCCCCAAATGCATGCAGCCTCTGGTTGGGGGAAGCGGCCCTTACTACAAGCAGTACGGCTTGACCAAGGCTCCGCTTTACCTCAACGTAACGGTAACGGAAGCTTCCCCTTTTTCTGACAGTTTTACCGCTCCTTCGACGGGTGCTTACTATTTCGTTTTTGATAACTCTGAAGGCAGGAGCTTTGCGACCTATCTCGGGCAGAATGCTACCGGCTTTACTGCGGGAACCCTAACAGTCAATACCTTTGAGATTGCGAGCACCTTCGTGGCAAACTGGCGCCTGGCATTTCTCGCAGTTGGCGAAGTACTCGTCGGCGGTACACTTGCGACGCTTCTCTGGGAGCCTAAAATCAAAAAGTCAAAACCAGCTAGGATGGACAAATTTTTCAGAAAGTTTGGAACGATTATCGCCGCGGTGGTAATCATTGCAATTCTCGTAGCGGACTCGCCGATTTTCCTCAATTCACTTGCTAGCTCCGGGCTTATTCCGGGTCAGACAAAATCGACTACTACCGCCATTACTAACACGTCGGCTGTTTCAAATTCAAGTTTTTTCTTGAGTGATGCCGATTACCTCGACAACACGGGTTCGAATGGATTCGGTTCCTCCACCATAGATAACCAGGATGAGTTTCTGTACACGACGGCCATAGCGAACAACTCGCTCTACCTTTACGACCTGCCGGATGAGGCACCAGACGATGTCGGCGGCTTCAACAACCCGGTCAGCGTGCTCTACGTGTCCCAGTCATACTACCAGGGCTGGCTTTACGTCAGCAACGCGGGAAATGGCACAGTTGACATCTTGAGCGACAACAGCACGGGCGGGATATTTGGCTTGATTTTGCAAAGGCTTGGCGAAATTAGCCTTCCGATGCCCGGCGATATCGCTTACGACTCCAGCAGCGGCCTTGTTTACGTTGCGTACGGCAACGGATCGCAAAGCGGCATAGGCATAATAGATCAGAACACGAGCTCTGAACTCGGAACAATTCCGCTACCCGCACAGCCAGGGCAGCTCGCAGTTGAGCAGAACGGCACGAGAATATTCGCAAATATTCCGAGCTTGAGTGAAGTGGACGTAATAGACAAGACGACTCGCCAAGTCATAGCTTCTTGGCCGATCGGCAGCGCCACGGGAAACGTTGCAATGACGCTCGACGAAACCGACGATAGACTATTCGTAGGCACATCAAACCCGGCAACGCTCGTGGTGCTCAACGACAACAGCGGCCAAATAATCGGAAGCTACAAGCTGACCAGTGCTCCCGGCGATCTGGTATACGACCCGCAATCGGGGTTGATACTTGCTTCCTGCGTCGGCGGAACTCTGGACGGTTACCAGGAGCTAAATCCAAATTCATTTGTTTTCGCATCGTCGCAGGAGTCCAGTCCGGGTGCAACGAGTTCTGTACTCTTGTCGTCGCTAGATCAAGACATCGTTGCGGCTCCACCGTATCAAGGCCAGCCCTCTCAGGTTTTCACTTTCCAGATTTACCCTTCATAGATCGAATTTCAAATTCATATGTCTTAAACGCAAATTCGCCCTATTGGATACACTTTCAGGTGGATTGGTTAAAGATGCAGTCTCAGGAAAGTCCCAGTGAGTTGCTTTCCTCGGAACCGATCCTGAGAGTCGAAGGGGTAGCAAAGTCCTTTCCAAAAAGGCAGAGCGGAGGAAAGGAGGAAATTATCAAGGTTCTCGAAGACGTGAACTTTGAGCTGAAAGGCGGTTCGTTTACGAGCATAATCGGTCCTTCGGGCTGCGGCAAAACGACACTGCTACGAATAGTCGACGGCTTGCTGAAACCAGATGCTGGCAGAGTAATTTTCAACGGCGAAGTCGTGACTACGCCTCCGACAAGAATGGGTTTTGTCTTTCAGCAGTTCGGGTTGCTGCCGTGGAGGAGCGTTTTGAAAAACGTGGAGTTCGGGCTCGAGCTGCGGGGAACAGATCCCGAAGAGAGAAAGGAAATTGCCCAAAAGTACATTGACATCGTGGGACTGCGCGGATACGAAAACAACTACGTCCACGAAATTTCGGCCGGTATGCAGCAAAGAGTTGGGTTGGCTAGGGCGCTTTCGATTGACCCGGACGTACTTCTGATGGACGAGCCATTCGCATCAATTGACATGCAGACGCGAGAGATTCTTCAAAGGCAGCTCCTTCAAATTGTCAAAGCCTCGGTTCCGAAGACAACTTTGTTCGTCACACACAATGTCGACGAGGCCGTTTACTTGTCCGATGAAATTCTGCTTCTCGGCACTCATCCGGCAAAAGTAAGAGAGGTCGTGAAGGTAGAGCTTCCTCCGAAGCGCTGGACCTACGACTTGAGATCGCAGCAAGAATACACTCGGCTTCGCCAGAAGATTTGGAAGTTTCTCGAAAAGGAAATTATGGAAAGAGGGGGCTTTGGTTCTTTTGATCCCCAAGAGCCTTGAGGAAGGAGAGGGCCTGCCTGAAGCCGAGGCAGAAACCGCGACTGGAATCGAAAACCCGAGTGGAATTTCTTTTCAAAAGAAATTGATCGCGTTCATAGTTTCTTTCTCGGTATTTTTGCTCCTCTGGCAGCTCGTTGCAAACGAGAGTGGAAACTCGCTTATTGTCGCTGGCCCCCTGCCTGTTTTTCAATCACTTGTAAATTTGCTCCAGAACCATATACCACTCATTGCCCGGGGAGCTGAAACAGCAGACTCTGCGATACTTGAAACGCTCGAAGTGATTGTTCTCGGATTCGCTCTGAGCGTAGTAGTTGGAATTCCGATAGGAATCGCCGCAGGTCTCTACAGATCTGTCGAAGGGGTCGTCGAGCCCTGGGTTAGCGTAGTTTACTCTATTCCCATTGTTGCGCTGGTACCCGTGATATATTATGGAATTGGGGCAAGCTTCACGGCAGACGTTCTTATCGCATTCCTTTTCTCTGTCTTTACCATAATCATCAACACCCAAAACGGCGTGCGCTACATGAGCAATTCGCTCGCCGAGGTAGGAAGGACGTACGGGGCAACCAGCTGGCAGTTTATCACCAAAATCGTCGTGCCAGCATCCACTCCTGACATGGTAACAGGCATGAGGATCGCAGTCGGGAGAGCAATTCTCGGGGCGGTACTCGCCGAAGCGCTGATCGGAGAAACGGGGCTCGGAGGTCTGATGATGATCTTCCAGGCGACGTTTTCTACATCTTACATGATGGCCGCGGTGGTTCTGATTGCTATAATGGGGATACTGGTACTTCAAGTGCCAAAAATTTTAGAGCACCGACTGTTCAAGTGGAAAGAGACTGAGCGATTAGCGAGGATGTAAGAAATGGATCGAAAGCTACAGTCCAATCTGATCCTCGCAGCCACGGTTGTGCTGTTCATTTTAACATGGTGGTATGCGGCGGCCGTCAAGAATCAAACGCAGCTATTTGCCGGGCCTATTCAGACGGCACAAGCATTTGCGCAGGTCTTTACCAATCCAACGATTAGCTCCCAAGTCGTCACGGCGTTGCAGGTAACTTTGGTATCAGTCTTTTACGGATTTGCACTCGCGATTGTAGTAGGGATTCCGATCGGTTTTCTCATGGGGCGCTACGTCGTTGCAGATCTCTTGCTTGATCCATGGGTCAACGCGTGGTACTCCATCCCCGCAGTTGCTTTCGTGCCTCTCATGATGAACTGGACCGGACTCACGTCGACAAGCACGGTACTCATCGCATTTCTGATAAGCGTTTTTTCTATTATCATAAGCGTGTACGGCGGCGTAAAGAACACGAGCAGCTCTCTGGTCGAGACTGCACGGGCGTATAACGCGAGCGAAGGTCAAGTGATGACAAAAGTTATCTTTCCCGCGTCGCTGCCAAACATCATGGTTGGACTCAGGCTCGGTCTAATTAGGGCGATCGAAGGCGTAATAATCGCAGAAATGTTCTTTGCAGCCCTTGGGCTAGGGGGCATGATCGATTTTTCGGCTGACCATCTCGATTCAGCGCTTTCTGACGCGCTAATCGTTGTCCTTGCAATAGTGAGCATAGCTCTCAGCTTGGCGTTAAAGCTATTGAGCAACAAAGCCATAGCATGGAAAGAATCCGAATCGATACACAGACTCTGATCCCGCTTCGGTATGATCGCGGGTCTTCTGGAGCTTTCTTACAGCTTGCTTTTTCAGATTTCCGTAAATCCGTCTCGAATTGCGATATCAGCCATTAAATAATCGATTGTATCGAAGAACAACATATGTCCAGTACCGAAGCAACTAGCTATTCTCAGAAAAGGATGTTCCTCATAATTGCTTCTCTTTTTGCAATTTTGTTACTAGCCTCTACGCTATCGTCAAGCATCTCGTTTGCGCAATCGCAGTCATTCGCGACTCCGATTAACGTAAGCAACGACAGCGGCGCTGCAATCTACCCGTGGGTTTCAACATCAGGATCAAACGTGTACGTAGTTTGGACTGAAAGCTCAGGAGGAATTATGTTCAGGGCTAGCCCGAACGGCGGTGTGTCGTGGAATCCTCCCCTCACAAGCGCTCCACTAAAAATTGGACCTGGTGGAAGCTTCCCCATTATGACCGCAAGCGGGTCTTACGTTTACGTGGTGTGGGCAGATGGTGGTAAGATACTATTCACGGCTAGCTCGAACAATGGAAGCAGTTTCAGCGCTGCGAAGAGCATCAGCAGCTCCATAAATGGTACTGCAATTACTCCTTTTGACGGTTCGAGCGGCCCGAACGTCTACGTCTCATTCGTGCTTGACAACGGTTCGTACGTGACTTACAGCAACAACGGAGGAGCTACGTTTTCCACACCCATCCAGTTTTCACATGATCACGAAGCCCAGATTGGCGTCGCAGGTTCTGATGCATATGCGTTCTCCGATGGTTCGGGAGGCGTCCTCACAACAACCAATGCAGGCGCAAGCTGGAAGAAGGAGACAAAGGGAATCGGGGGATGCTGCGGCTCTGAGCCATGGATATTCGCTTCCGGCAGCAACGTCCTAGGAGCATGGGAACTCAAAACCAATCAAAGCAAAGTTTACGCAATCACGAGCACAAACTCTGGAGCGTCGTGGAAGAAGACACTGCTCTCCACAACTACGCCTGACGCATGGGCGCCTATGCCAGGAATTGTAGGAAACACGATGTATGTAGCTTGGAGAACCAATCCGGGAACCGTCGAATCGCAGGAATACATCTCTGTGTCGACCAACGGTGGCTCGACTTGGAGCAGCCCCCTTGCCATTGGATTTGCCGGGAAGGACAACGAGTGGCCCTTTACTGTAGCGGCTTCGGGGGATAACGTCTACGTGATGTGGGACTACGCAACTACAGCAACTACTTGGTACGCAGCTACCGCGTACAGCTCAAACAGCGGCGCGTCTTGGACCACGTCCACTCTCAGCACATCCAGCACACAGGCAGTGCGCGAGCAAGACATTGCAACCGGAGCAGCAGCGATAAGTGGCTCCACGGGTTACTTTGTCTGGCAGGGACCATCCTCGCAAATATACTTCACGAGCGGAACTGGTTAATCGAACTATTGCCTGCCGTCGCTGGCAGGCAAATATTTCCACAGCACGCTCGATTCAGGCTGGAGTGGGCTATATTTTCCATGGCGGAGGCAGATAGTGGCCAAAATCGGACTTGAAATACCAACCGGCCAAGCGCCGTCGCTTTAGAGCATAATATATCGGGAAAAAGTGGGCAGCACGAGCAAAATCCTGTTACAGTTGCAGAGGGAAAGCCGCTTCTTTTCATCTGACTTTCTAGAATATCAATGAACTAAAAAGCAAGGGCCTCTCTCTGGAATCATAGCGGCGGGCAGTTAGTGTTAGAACCAGTCCTCCAAGCGCAGTTCGTTGATAGAACAAACGAAAGAAACCTGCTTACAGCTGCAGTTGATCGCGTCGTCGAGCAAAAAAAGGGTCAAGTTATCTTCTTGTCGGGAGAAGCGGGTGTCGGAAAGACAAGGCTCGTTGATTGGCTACTTGCTCAACTCGACAACCGGCCTGACGTTATCGTGGCACGAGGTTATTGCCTTGCGGACATTTCTATTCCATACTTTCCATTTTCCGAAGCTATAAACAAGCTTCTCGAGCAGAAGAAACACCTCGCTCCGCATGTCATAGGTATCTCGGGGTGGCTTATGGGATCAAAATCCGATAGACTTGATCGCAGGGGGACTCCAGATCTAAAAACTGAAAGGGACCAAATGTATGAAAACATGTTGCGTCTATTCGAGAAAATATCGTCTGGGAATGATACGTTTCTTCTTTGCCTAGAAGATATGCACTGGTCGGACAGTGCGTCCTTATCTCTACTACATTATCTCGCCAGAAATATCGGTGACTCAAAAGTCCTAATTCTTTGCACTTATCGGCTGGAAGAGCTCGCAGACATGGAGCCGGGGAAGCAACATCCATTGCTTGAAACTCTTCAACTGATGAACCGAGAGCATCTGTTCGAGAAAATAGAGCTAAAGCGATTGGATGAGCCAAGTACGAAAGGACTGCTTAACTCAATGCTTGGAAGCTTGCGCTCGGATACGATTGATCAGTTGGCGAAGGACAGCGGCGGTAACCCGTTCTACGCTGTCGAATCAGCCCGCTATTATATCAGATCAATCGAACAACCAGTGAACGGCATTGAGTCTCCTGAGCAAGTCTTGCACGGAAATCAGCTCGAGCTGCAAATTCCGGACACCATTCAGGACATAATTCTCAGGCGTCTCTCGCGTCTCGACAGAAACCAGCGCAGGCTGATTGACTGCGCCTCGATAATGGGAGAGAGATTTGATTCAGATCTCCTTGCAAATACTCTCGAAATTGATCCTCTCACTGTCGTCGAAACGCTCGACAGGATCGTTCAGCAAACGAGGCTGCTGCGAGAAGAACAGCTGACGTTCCTGTTTGATCACGCAAGAATAAGGGACGTAGCTCAGGCGAAGCTCTCTGCGAGCGTCAAAAGAGAGCTTCATAAGCGCCTGGCAGAAACAATGCTCAAAAAATACGGAGACTCTCAGACTGAGCGGATAGTGTATCACTTTCGCGAAGCTGGTATCAAAAATAGAACGACGGTTGAGCTTTCCCTAAAGGCGGCTGACACCGCGCGTCAGAGATATGCGAATACCGAAGCCATTGACTACTATACTTGGGTCATCAACGCTACAGAGCTGAGTACCGAAGAAGGTTACCCTGCGCTGTTGCTACGATCATTGAAAGGGCGAGCGGAAGCAAGAGAGTCGCTCGGTTTGCACGAGCGCGCCATTGAGGACGCAACCGAATTACTACAAAAAGCCGCCGACCGTCAGACACGCCTGAGCGCTTTAAATTGGGCCGCAGAAGCAATGTACGCTAGAGGTCACTCGAAAGAAGCTCTTGACTACATAACCAGCGCGAGGAAAGAATTCAAGACCGGGGTCGAAATTGAGCGCATGAAGATGATAGAAGCCCGGATAGTCGGACTGCAAGGTGACACGGATAAAGCAATTCAACTTTACAAGGAAGCAACTCATTCCTTTGAGCTTGCTGGTGACAAGAAGTCTAGCGCATTTGCTCTCAGCAATCTAGCTGCATTTCAAGTAGTCAAGTTCAACTTGGATGAAGCTTTTGATTCTGCGCGAAAAGCTGAAGCCCTTTATACTGAGATCGACGACGCAGCCGGATTAACTACTCACTACTTTAACATGGGCACGCTGTACATGCACAGAGGGGACGAGCAGAGCGTTGCAGATTGTTTCCAAAAAGGAGCATTGCTAGGGGAAAAACTCGGGCTTTTCACGGACCTTTCTTGGATTTACATGTACTGGGCAATCTTTTACGATGCAATCGAAAAGCACGATTTGGCATACAAACAAATTCTCAGGGCAAAAGAGCGCGCGGAGCTGACCGAAGCATCATATGTAAAGACTCCAGTTTACGGCTGGATCACAATGTCAGCGCGTCGTGCAGGGAAAGAAAAGGATTCTCAGAGTGCATACTCTCTGATGAATTCCCTTTTCGAACAGCACAGCGGCCAAATCAGCAGAACTCTGCAGGCGCTTGTGTCTAGGGTCAGGGGATTCTACCAGGCTAATCTCAGGCAATGGAGCGAAGCAGACAAATTCTACCTCAAGAGCATCGAACTGATAAGTGCTGGAGGTTTGAACGCGGGCTTTCATGAGGCCGAAACGCGCTACGACTACGCTCTGTTACTGTTAGAGCAAAACAGGGTGGAGGAGGCTCGTTCGCAACTTGCCTCCTGTTTAAGGCTGTACAATTTGTTCGGCAACAGAATTGGGATTGAGAAAGTAAGACGCTTCGGCTTGGGCATAGCCTCTAGCTCACTATCGGTTTGAGAATTTTAGCTACCCTTAAGAGTGGGGTGTCCTTCTGCCCAAAGTACAGGAAGGAAAAGAAGCTCATGGTATTCCAGGAACCCCCACTAACCTCTCAAGAAACTGACGCCGTTCTTCAAAAAGCGCCGATTGCAACTTTGTGCACACACAATGAAGATGGTACGATACACGCCGCGCCAGTGTGGTTCAAGTATCAAGACGGTAACATCATGTTCGGGACCCAGGAAGATACGCGCCGAGTAAAGAACATAAAACAAAATCAGGACGTTACTGTCGTCGTCGATGTGGAGCAACCCCCATTCAAGGGCGTAGTCATTTACGGAAAAGCAAGACTAGACTACGACGACGTAGTAGCAAAGCGTGTTTCAATTTTTGAAAAGTACATGCCGACGAAGAATGCGCAGGGACTTGCAGAAGGCTTGAAGAAACTGAGAACTCCGGTAATAATCCAAGTGAAGCCAAGCAAGACAGTAACCTACGATTACGCAAAGGACGAAACTGGTTTGTTCAAGTAAGGCCCAAGTCGATCGGGATGACAAAGGCGCAAAAATAATAAAGACTTGAGACACCATTCTGCTGGGGTAATTTTCAGGCAGGATGGGTGGTTACCGTTCGGAAGTACAGGCTAGAAATCTTGCTTGGTTCCTGCCTCGACCAAGGCCTGACCACTACAGGGGAGGCATGCCACTGTACGCAGAGGAATGGCTCCTTCAGTTAGGGCGCGACATACTCGACAATCAGCAAGCCAATGTCTTGAATGTATTTTGCGGAATGAACAAGTACGGTTTTAGGGTAGATATCAATCCAGCCGTCAAACCTGATCTCGTTTGCGACGTTCACGAATTGACGAAGTACCACAAAGAAAAATACGACATTATTCTAGCCGATCCAGCCTATTCTGACGAAGAAAACGAGCAGCTGTTCAGTTCGGGCAACGGCAAATTACCGAAGCTCAATTACGCAAAGTGGACTAAAGAGTGCACCAAACTCCTCAAAAGCAGAGGACTTTTGATAGTGTACCACAAACTGGTCATGCCCAATCCGGACACTGAAGTGTATAACGTGGCCAAAAGGGTCTTCATTGGAAATAGGACTCTGCACCTGCCCAGGGTCGCGATTTATTTCCAGAAGAA
>JASHSF010000199.1 GCA_030036955.1 Nitrososphaerales archaeon | reverse complement strand
CGTTATTCTCCTGCAAAAAGTAAGCCAAGGTTCCGAATTCCCTCAGTCCATTCTATATATTTCTGACGTATGACGAATTTCAAAAGGAATTCCGCTGTCGGATTCTTTTTTAGAGGTGGAGAATTGCGGATTACAATCATCGAGCGGGGGTCGCCCAGCCTGGTCAAAGGCGCGAGGCTTAGGCTTCAAAATCCTTCGGATAGAATGGGATACCTCGTCCCTTAGGGGTTCGTGGGTTCAAATCCCACCCCCGCATTTTTTCAGTTCTTGGACACAAGTGCCCGCGAAAGCGAGACAAAACGGCCGACAAATTTCTCGACGACAGGAAGGTGATACCTACACTGCAACGAACTTGCCGGAGATGCTGGAATTGCAAAGGGCTCAGATTTAGACAGCTTCCACCGTGACGACCTGGTCCTTCGCGGTGGTGAGGAAAGGGCCATCATTGTGGTCAGCTATGTACAGAGCGCTAGCCTTTGAGTCAAAGGCGATTCCGTAGGGCCCGTCGCCCCCCGCGATAGTTATCGCGACTTTGTTCGTTATAGTGGAGACTTGGCTCACGTTATTGGCCTCGGCGCCGTTTCCAGCTTCAGTGACATAAAGCTGCTTGCTCGCCGCATAATAGGCCATGCCGTAAGGATTAGTACCTACGGTGATTGTCGTGACAACTTTGTTTGTCGACGCTGAAATCACGGAAACGCTAGACCCTGCAAAGTTCGTAACGTAAACGTCGTTATTGACCGGATCGTAGTACACGCCCCAGGGATCACTTCCAACAGTGATTGGAGTTCCCACGACTGCGTAGGTCGTAATGTTGATCCTAACAACCTGGTCTAACTCCGAGTCTGCGACGTAAAGGGTCTTGCTCGAGGCGTCGACTGCAAGGTCCCATGGAAAGGAATTGGAAGCGAGCGTTATGGTGTGGATGACAGCATTTGTCTTTCCATTAATGACGGAAACTGCAGGCTTCTCCTGGCTCGAAACAAAGATCTGATCATTTGAAGTGTCCACGGCGAAACCCATAGGGCCCTCAGCCACTTTGATTGATTTTACAATTGACGTACCTTTGATGGCATACACAATATTTGCTCCGTTGTTGGCAACGTAAAGCAGGCCATTAGCAGAATCAAACACAATTTCGCCCAGCCCGCTTGGGGTTTTTATCGTGCTTGTGACCGTGTTGGTGCTGGGGTTGATCACTGAGATTCCGCCTCCGTTGTTTGTCACGTAGATCAGGTTGCTTTTGGAATCGTAGGCTACTCCCCAGGGTGACTTGCCCACCGTGATCGTGGCGAGGGAATTTGAAGGCGTAAAGGCGTGAGCGCTAATCGGCACTTCGAACATAAAGAGCGCGATGAGCAGAACTCCGAGCAACAATTTCTTATTGAAAATCAAGAGAAAGACAATTCATTCAAAAAGGCGAGGAAATATAGATTTCTTTTTCGGATTTTGAAGAGATTTTCCTATTATATCCGCAGCCGAAACAATTGTTCATCAACCAAGCGTAATTTTGTAGTATGAATTTAGGGGTCACGAAATAAAATCTTCGCGAAATACCCATGCGAGAAAGTGACTTCATAGGTCGGATTTCAAATATGAAATTGGTTGCGTTTGCACTGGTTTCAGTTTTTCTTTTTGGGTCTTTTTATTTCTTCCGCCCTAATACTGCGATGGCCAGCTTCTTCCCAAAACTCAGCCGTTATCGTGGTCGTGAAAATGAACCTGATGTCCGACACAGATTCTACTGAATAAATCACGAATAGCTGATGCTATTTCTTGGCTACGAGAAAATCTTTTGCTTCCTTCTCAACATCCACGAGCTTATCAGGAGAAATTTCCGCTGGACTTCCACCCTGGGCAAAACGTGCGTCCCCTCCACCAGATCCTCCAATTTTCAAAGCAATGTGCTTTACAATGTCTCCTGCCCTAACTCTGGACTGAGCTTCGGATCCACAGAATGCCATAATCCTGGTTCTTCCTGCCTCTTGAAAGAGCGCGAGGTAGACAATCTTCGGTTCTCTCCTGCTAAGCGAGTCGCCCACCATAAGGTAATATTCTGAGCCCAGATCTAGCGCTTCTTTCGGTCCGTTGTCAACGAAGAGAAGAATATCCAAAACTTTCTCAGAATTGTTTATGATTCGTTCAACCATGAGATCTGCCAAACGTTTTGAGAGCTGCTTTGTTATTCTCCTGGTGCCTTCCTCGCTTTCGATGAGATGTGACAGCGACGCCGGGACTTTTTCAACTGGAGCCTTCAGCATTGCGCCGGATTCGATCAGCTCGTTCTCCAAGCGCTCAACGTATTTTACAGCCACTTCCCCGGCAACGAATTCTAGCCTCTCGACTCCGTCCTGCACCCTTTCCGTTTTTGTTATTTTGATGAGTCCGACGTCCCCGGTGTACGAACAGTGAGTTCCGCCGCACGCTTCGACGTCCCAGCCTTCGATGTCGACTATCCGCAGCTCCTTGTTGGGAACAACCCCGCCCTGGTAAAGCCTAAAACCGAACTCTTCCTCCGCCGCGTTCCTTGGGATCCAAGAAATCTTCACCGGCAGATTCCTTCTAACGATTTCGTTTGACATTGACTCGATTTCGAGAACCTGTTCCCTGGATAGGTGAGCAAAGTGCGTCACGTCGAGCCTTGCCATGTCTTCGTCCTTAAATGCGGAATGCTGCCAGACCCAGGGTCCGAGCAGCTTTTGGACGGCGCCATTTACTATGTGCGTCGCTGTGTGGTGGCGCATGATCAGACCACGCCTTTTCCCATCTACAATTCCCTGAACTAGCTCTCCCACTTTCGGAATCTCATTGCCGTCAAGCATTTGATGAAGGACGACGTTGTTTACTTTGATAACTTCGCCGACGCGAATTCCATTTATCGTGCCATGGTCAGGCTCCTGCCCGCCAGATCTCGCGTAAAAAGCGGTGGAATCTAAGATAAGATAATTGTCAATTTCGCGAACAACCCTCGCTTCGAATTGGAACTGATCTCTATTCAAGTAGAAGAGCAAATTCGTTGGGGCAAGCCCGCTTGTATCAAACTCTGCCTTCTTTGCCTCCTCGTGCCTCTGCGTCATGTGGCGCTCCGTGACTCGCGTATAAAAATCCGGCGGGACTTCAGCTTCGAGCCCCGCTCTAACAAGGGCCTCGGGGGTGATTCCTTCGCTGTCGTAAAGCTGAATCAGCCTGTCCGTACCTATGGGCTGCTTTTTCTTCGTGAGACCTTCCACAATCGAGGAAGCTCTTCTCTTGGTGGCTTCGTACTTTGCAGCCTCGACTTCGAAGATCTTCTCGACGTCCTTCGTGTGCTCCAGGAGCTCGGGATACATGTGCCTAAGTACCTCGGCGTGCCATAGCGCCACGTCTGTGAGCGATAGATCCTCGCTCAGTTGCTGGGCAAAATCAAACGCCCGCCTGAAAATGACTCTGAGATTGTAGCCTCCACCGACATTGCTCGGGAGAGCGCCATCGGAGACTGCAAAAATCAGAGTGCGCGTGTGATCCAGGATAGAATTCACGGCTTGCAGCGTCTCGACTTTCCTCTGGAACTCCTCCGGATTTTTTGGAGCAACTTGCTTCAGTATTGAAGCGTTGAAGCTTTCCCCTGCTCTAAATTTTTCAACGTCGAGCGAGCCAGCAAGTTTGAAGTACTTCAAGAGATCTGGAGAGTCTTCCTTGCTGACTTCGAAACCTATAGCATCCATCGTCTTCGAGTATGCTTTTCCGAAGACAGCTTCGTACGCGGTGTCGGTTCCGTGCGATAGCCAAACGAGGCGATTTAGCCCCGCCCCCATATCGACTATTCCCTCTGGATACTCCCGGTAGCTCGATGACGTGCCTTCGAAGGCGGTGAATACTGCGTTGCCAAGCTCCAGCCCCCTTGCGCAAAATTCCAGGCTGTACCCAAACGCGCCAGGACCGAGCCACACGTCCTCCTTGAACACGACCTGTTCCCTTGGAATTCCGAAAACGTCGGTAAGAAGTCGAAAGTCGAGCTCGACGCAGCGATCCTTCCAGTACCCCTGCTTGTTAGCAAGTGCGACCTGACCGATCATGCAAAACGATGTAAAGTGACGCCCGGTGACGCCGACGTTTCCAATGTCGCTGAAACGCATGCACATTTGGGGCACGATGAGTGGGTTTGCCGGAAGCTCGAACACTACCCTGCCAGATTCTATTCTTTGAAAGTCCACGATGGAAGCAATTGTGAAATAAAGATCGGGCCTCCAGCGGCAAACAACGGGATACCTTGGAATTTCCATGTGACCGTTCTCAGCGAAGAATTCTGAGATCTTTTTCCACGCATCCGGATAGCCGTATCTCCCATTGGTTGGAGGGTTGCCGAAGAAATCGTACTCCTGGCAGGGCTCCTCGGCGCACTTCACTCGGTTTTTGTCGAGAGTCCAGAAGTACATGGAACAGCTAGGGCAAAGCTTTCGAACAAAACCGAGCTCGTTAAACAGCGCAACCCGATAGTACCTGTCGGGTTCCTGCGAAAACTTTTGCCTTAGAATATCCTTTTCGGAGCTCAATAGCTTCACCTTCTTTCAGGAGGGGCGCTGCCAAGTTACGAAGGTCGCGAGTTACTGGAATGTAGAAAACTACTGCTCTTCTTCGTAATCGTGCCTTAGATCTTGAAGCTCATCTAGCAGACTGTTTGTGATTCTCTGTATCCTGTGCTCGTGGCTCTGCTGGACTTTGGCAAAAGTGTCGGCTTTCATCTTCCGCGAAATAAATTGTTCATAGCTGTTCAAAAGATCTTTGATGGCGCGATCGAATTCTCTGTCGTTCAGACCCACTTCGTTGAGGGCGGCTTGAGACCCAGGACCTGCATCGACGAGCTCTGTTTTCAGATTCGCGAGGCGGCTGGCTGACTTTGATCTTAGCTCATCAATGCGCGTTCGTGCGTTTGAAAGATCCAGCCTATTGACGGCCGAGCTCTTCGCTCGAAGCTCGGAGACAATTTCGTTCGTACCGGAGACCTTGTCCTCTACCGATTTGACCATATCATCGATAGCGCTTTCCTTCTCTTCGGGTTTGCTCTTGCGGGGCTTGAACGCCAGCGCTACAACAAAGAATCCGATGAAGGCAATTGATGCGATGGGAAGTGCGAAGTCAAAAGATGATCCGATTCCGGCCCTGAAGGCAAATGTTGCCGGGGGTCCGCTTACAACGTTCAAGAGGCGAATTGTAGTTGGCCCTGTCGTGGTCGAAACGAATCCCGAGGGCAGGTTGAAAACTAGACTGTAGGTATTTACCAGCCCGTCGACTGGGAGAGTTCCGGGTATGTTCAGGAGATAGTTTCCATTGGATACGCTCCAGTACGCTGAAGAAAGAGGATACTGCAAGACGATTGTCTGCGCGCTGCTAGGACCAACCTCCTGATTAATCCCGCTCAAGCTAACTTCTCCGTTGGTTATGGTTGCCGGACCCACGTTTGAGAGGGGAGGAATAGAAGAGGGGATGTTGGTCACAGAAGTTGCATTCGTGAGCAAATTTACGGCGATCGAGCTTATTGCATCCTGCCCGAGATTTTCAAGCGTAATCGTATCAGTTACCATCAAAGCTCCAGATGTACCGACGCTGATCTCTCGCGTTACAGCAGGGAAATTTATCATTCCAGCATCAGCATCAGGCGATATCATGATGATTTTTGCCCAGCTGACAAGGGTGTAATTTGCGTCTGTGACTGTTTTGGTCCAGGTTTCGTACTCGGGCACAGCGGTCCCGTTAGTAAAATCCGCGTAGCCATAATTAGAAGCAGTTGAGCCTACGTATGTATTGGGATACGGGAACCAGAGAACAGAAGAAACTTGATCCACCGGAGTGCTAAGTGAGGGATAGAATGTTGCAGGAACTGTATAGTTAGTATCCGTTCCAGTGTCACTGTTTGGTACGACAGAATAGGTGCCAGTCACCCAAAAGGACAAAGAAACTTTTCCCGGAGTATGGGCCGCAAGAGTGCTTGGAAAACTGAGCGTCACAAGCATAGTGCCGTTTGTTCCGGTAGAGGTTGAAATGCGCGGAGCCGTGCCGAAGGAGGCCGAAGACATTGGCTGGAGAATGTGTCCGGTGTAATTGCTGGGGAATCCAAGTGTTAGCGAGCTCAATGAAGTCGTCGACGAAGAATTAGCGCTGAACGTTTCATTCACATAAAACTGCCCGTACTGCGTGAAGTTTGAAAAACTGGAAAGAGTGTAGCCGGTCGGGTCAGAAGTACTTGACGCTGAAAAAGCATGACTCATTGCAGTCGGGGCCTGAAATGCCAAAAACGCTTGGGCAATCATGAAGAAGACTAGCGTTCCAAGCAAAAACCGCGAGGAAAGTCGCTGTTTCAAACGCAGAAACCTTGCAAAACAAAAGACGAATTGAAATCGCATTTAAACAATTTGTATCAAATTCAAAGTAGCTATTCTGATATTGCTCACAATTCTGTGATCAAATTCTTGCAAAAGATCAGCATTTTGCAAGGCTAAATTCTTAAAGTGCCACAGCATAGGATTTTCTCTCATCTGGATCTAAGGCAGAAGCAATGACAGTTCACAAGTTCCTACCAAATTCTGACAGCTCTATCACTACTCTAATGCTCGAAAAATTGGGGCTGCAGAGCGTTGAAGATCTCTACTCCGACGTGCCGAATGATGTTTTGCTGAAACGAGAACTAAAGCTTCCGCCCGCAATGAGCGAGATCGAGCTCGAGAAACATGTCTCTGAAAGACTGTCGAAAAACAAGAGCTATCCGAATTACCCGAATTTTATCGGTGGAGGAGTGTGGGTGCACCACGTACCTTCTGTGGTAGACGAGATCCTTTCCAGGGGCGAGTTTTACAGCGCTTACACACCTTACCAGCCCGAGATAAGCCAGGGCATGCTCCAATCGATGTTTGAATACCAGAGCCAGATTTGCGAGCTGACGGAGATGGAAGTCGCCAACAGCTCGATGTATGATTGGGGCAGCGCGCTAGGCGAGGCGGGGAGAATGGCGGTCAGAGTCACGCACAGGAACAAGATTCTAGTCCTTCGGAGCTCCTCGCCGGAGAGAATAAGGGTTCTGAGGACGTACTGTGAACCTGCGGGCGCCAAGATAGAGACGTTGGAGTTTGATAAGAAAACCGGTCTTGCTTCAATAGATTATTTGGATTCCAAACTGGACAATGAAACTGCTGCAATATATTTTGAAAATCCAAATTTTCTTGGAGTCATCGAAGAAGAGTCAGAGAGCATAGTCGAGAAAGCTCATTCAAAAGGGGCGCTCGCAATCGCCGGAGTGAATCCCGCAACGCTCGGCGCCCTAAAGCCCCCGGGAAAATATGGAGCGGACATTGTGGTCGGCGACGGTCAGCCCTTGGGCGTTTATCCCAACTTTGGCGGTCCAATCATCGGGATTTTTGCAACTAGAAGGGATCCTCAACTGCTGAGGCAAATGCCCGGCAGGCTTATCGGGCTCGCGAGATTGAAGGACAAACCAGAGCGATACGGATACGCCATGATTCTGCAGACCAGGGAGCAGCATATCCGGCGAGAGCTCGCAACCTCTAACATCTGCACAAATGAAGCTTTGTTTGCGCTTGCAGTCAGCGTCTTTTTGGCTCTTATGGGTCGGAGAGGGATGAAGGAGTTAGGGGACCATATTTTGGCAAAGTCGCATTATGCGCAAAAGCGATTCGAGGAAGAAGGTTTTGACTCGCCATTCTTCAAAGGTCCGTTCTTCGGCGAAGTCAGTTTACAAACATCTATTCGTGGAGTAGCTCTTGCTGAAAGGCTCTCGGAAGTTGGGATTATCGGCGGAATGCCTCTAGGTCGATTTTACCCCGAACTGCAGGATGTTTCCACTTTCTCGTTTAATGAGACTCACAGCCTCTCGGACATTGAAAAGCTCGTTTCATCGGTCAAGTCCGCAAAATAGAGAGGAAAAAGTTATTGTACAGACAAGCGGTTTGGGACGAGCCAATTCTGAAACACCTTTCAAGGGAGGGAAGGGTGGGTTACTCTTTACCTCCGCTCGACTCCGAATTCAAGTCAAAGATCGAAGATTTAGCAGACCTCGTACCGGAAAAGATGCGGCGGGACAAGGAACCCAACCTCCCCCAGCTCTCGGAACCAGAAGTTCTACGCCACTACGTTCGGCTTTCTCAGATGAATTTTGGCATCGACGTCGGGATGTACCCCCTCGGGAGCTGCACCATGAAGTACAATCCAAAAGTGTCCCAGCGAATCTGCCGCGATCCTAGGATAGCGTACCTTCATCCGTACCAGAGCGAATCGACTGTCCAGGGAATCCTCGAAATTCTGTACGAGCTAGAGCACATGCTTTCCGAAATCGCGGGAGTCTCCTCGTTTTCGTTACAACCTGCGGCAGGTGCCCAGGGAGAATACGTCGGAGCTCTGATGATGAAGCACTATCTTCAGGATTCAGGTTTTGGAAACAAGAACGAGATGCTAGTGCCTGACTCTGCCCATGGAACCAATCCCGCAAGCGCGGCAATGGCTGGATTCAAAGTCGTCAAGATTCCATCGTCAGAGAAAGGAACTGTGAGCGTAGAAGCGGTCAAGAGACTTGTGAACCAAAACACTGCCGGAATGATGTTAACAGTCCCGAACACCCTGGGCATTTTCGAATCAGACATAGTTGAAGTTTCAAAGCAGGTACACGACGCCGGGGGTCTCATGTATTACGACGGCGCGAACATGAACGCGCTATTGGGGAGAGTAAGACCCGGGGATATGGGTTTTGACGTCGTTCATATCAACGTGCACAAGACGTTTGCAACGCCGCATGGGGGTGGGGGACCCGGAGCCGGTCCGGTGGGAGTTGTGTCAAAGCTTGCGCCGTATCTTCCAGTCCCGAGAATAATCAAGAGGGATGATGGTTACTCGCTCGACTATCAGGCGGAGAAAACTATCGGACCGATAAAATCATTCTACGGAAACATCGCAGTACTGCTGAGGGCTTATTGCTATATTCTCTCATTGGGCAGAGAAGGTCTCAAGACCGTGTCGGAGCAGGCGGTGTTAGCCTCCAACTACCTTCTCTCGTTGCTCAACAAGAGTTCTTACAAACCTACGACTTCTGAAGGAATCCCCGCAAAGCACGAGTTTGTAGTCAGTGCTTCCCCGCTCAAAAGGCGCACTGGAGTATCCGCGGGCGAGGTTGCGAAAGCAATTCTTGATTTCGGAATGCACTCTCCGACGACTTATTTTCCATTGATCGTCAGCGAAGCTTTGATGATTGAACCTACTGAAACCGAGACACTGGAGAACATCGAAGCGTATGCAGACGTCCTAAATTCCATAGCCTCAAGTTCGGAGCAAGAAAAGGAACAAATTATGGCCTCTCCCCATAATACTTCGGTGGGAAGACTGGACGAATACCATGCATCTCACCCTGGAAGCATGATCCTGAGTTGGAAGGAATTAGACCAAACAGAGAAGACGTGACGCGATCAGCTCTCAGGACACGCCACAGACCGAATAGACATTCGAAGTGCGCGAGAAAACAGGAGAGAAGGGCCATTGCCCGGCAACAAATAAACGATCTTTTCGGCCGGGCTTTGACAGAGTCAAAGGTCGACGGCGAACTCGCTCAATCCCACGCAAAGATCGCCTTTAACATCGCCACCCGATTCAATATTAAGCTCAAAGAAAAAAGAAAACTCATTTGCAGATCCTGCAATTCGCTGATAGTACCACCGAGCGCCGCTCGGTACCGACTCAGCGGCAAAAGAAAGGGGATGAATATCACTTGCCTAAAATGCGGCCGAGTTTACAGAGTTTTGTTTGGATCAGAAAAAATCAAAGCGCAGGAATAAAGCCCTTTGCTCGATAATTCTCCTTCCATCTGCAAGAATTCCTTATATTGCATTTAGCAAACTGTTTTTTACTTAACGAGGCAAAGGGTTTACGATTGACAACAGTCTTCGATGTGCCAGAAGACCTTCTAATTGAAAGGATAGCTGACCATTTGCGCCATGTTTCACAGATAGAAGCTCCCCAGTGGAGCTATTACGCAAAAACGGGCTCGCACGCTCAGAGGCAGTCCAGCGAACGCGACTGGTGGTATACTAGGTGCGCATCGCTCTTGAGGAAAATCTACATCCACGGTCCTATAGGTCTCACGCAGCTCGAAAGCGATTACGGGGGCAGGAAAGAGATCGGATACTGGCTTGGCCACCACCGCGATGCTGGAGGCTCTGCGGTCCGCAAACCCATTCAGCAGCTCGAGTCGGCTGGATTTATCGCAAAGCAGGGCAAGCGAGGAAGGATACTCACCGGAAAGGGAGTAAGTCTTTTGGATAGGCAGAGTAATGAAATTTTAAAGGAGCTGGCAAAGGCTAGACCCGAACTCGCAAGATATCTTTGATGTGTGGAATTTTTCACGATGGACGACGCGCGAGATTCAGAACCCATCTCTTCGCAGGGCGATAGAAACGCTAGGTCGCGGGCAGAGAGAGAGCGGCAAGAAAAAATTGCACGCGAGCAGATGCTCCGCGTAATCTTTACCTCAGAAGCTAGGGAAAGGCTCAACAACGTCAGGATGGTTCGACCGGATTTGGTTGAATCGATCGAGAATCAGTTGTTCGAATACGCGACCACGGGAAAGCTGAGAAAGCAGGTAACCGACGAAGAGCTGAAGCAGATGCTTGGTTCCTTTCAGAAACCAAAGAGAGAATTCAAAATCAATTGGAAATGAAGTTAGATGAGCAAGAAAACATCCGGCGTAAAGAAACGATTGTACCGCGCTCGTAGGCAGGCTTACTCGGTGCCGACGTGGGTAATTGCGAAGACCAAGCAAAAAGTAAGAACGCATCCCCAGCAGAGGCAGTGGCGCCGACAGAAATTAAAGGTAAAGTGATTTTGTAGGGGGAAATTGGAAAATGTCTGAAGAAGAAATTGAGGTTGATCGGGAATACATCGTTCCACTGACGCGGGCTTGGATTACTCCACGACATCAGCGTTCGGCGAGGGCGGTAAGAGTTCTGCGAGAGTTCGCCGCTCACCATATGAAATCGAGCGATGTAAAGATCGACACCGAGCTGAGCGAAGCTATCTGGAGTCGAGGCATGACGAAACCGCCGAGACGGATCAAAGTGAGGATGACGAAAGACGAAGACGGACTAGTACGAGTGTCGCTGCCGAAAAAACAGGAACCCTCTGAGGGAGGCTCAAAGGCCGAGGCCGCCGCGTCCGAAGATTCTGATAAACAAGAAACCAACAAGGAAGACGAGTAAAGCCAAACTTTACTCGTCAGCTAGGCGAAACCAGTTTCCGTAGAGGGCGGGTATGGGACTGCCATACCACTTCTCGAACATTTTCCTTATTGTTTCAGCGTCATTAACTCCAGCTAGTTTCGCGGCATCATCCGTCAGCAAGTACGGGTCGACTTTTTCGTGCCGATAAAATTCTATGAATAAGCTAGACTCGGACCTTTTGAATCTATTTTCAAAAACGCAATATTTGCCCGACTTTCTCGTCTTGCGATAGGTAACTTTGATCGCTCCAGACTTTATCCCGTGGATAAGTTCCTTCACAAAGATGATTTGTTTCGGCTTCGCTTGAACTGACTGAACTTGCGCTTCTGGATTCATTTTCATCATCCTTCCGAAAGTGATGAATTCGGATTATGAAGGTCGAGCTTTGCGGCCAGGGGTGATAGAAGTAAGAAACAAGCACTCGCGAATAAAAGCATCGGATGGCGAATGCTTGTGTTTCGAGTTATTTGTGTTTGACGGTTTATGCCGGAATCTCTTTAGGACATCTCGGCGTCGGAAAGAAGAGATTGCCAGTTAAGCGAAGAATCAAAGCCGATTTCCATGTTTGTCCCTTTGTTTCGTAAAATCCTGTCCACAGGGTCGTAATCATCAAACTTGGTCGTAGAGAATCCCGTCGCGAGAATTATCGCGGTAGTCTGCCCTGGGGAATTAGCAGACAAACCATATTCCATTTGCATAGTCCCGTCCCCGATCATCCCAGAGAGCCCTCCGATTGAAGATATCACTTCTTTCATTGTCACTGATTTGTCTGCGCAGAGATGCACGATAGACCTTGAAGCTTCATGCTTGTCCACCACTATTTTGTCGAGATGTTTGACTGCTTCGATGACAGCTTCGCGACACCGAATTTCAGATGATTCAATGTCCGCTAGGCACAAGACACTATAGGACTTTGTCTTTAGAAAGTCGACCATGTTGATCAGCCCCTTTGAGAATTCGTTAGGTTCAGTCGAACCCAAGAGCTTGTTTAGAGCGAGAGCAATTTTCTGGTTGACTAAAGAGAAAGCGTCAATCAGAGGCAGTTTCTCGTTAATCAATTCCTCGTTATCAATCAAGACCACCCCTGAGCAATAAGATCGCATCTGTTTCAACGCCCCTCCTGCAAAGAAATGCTTGGGCTTTTCAAACCCGAAGGGCATTACTAGAATTGCAACCGTAATTGCACCCTTGGCTTGCGCTTCCGCTGCAATCAGGGGAGCGATTCCCGAGCCTACCGACCCCCCGAGTCCTGCGATAATGAAGACAACCCGACTCGCATTTAGTTGATGCTTCACCTCAGAGAGCTTCTGCGCGGCGAGGGCGCGAACTTTGTAAGGACTTTCCTTCCCGGCAGAAATCGCATCAACGATTATTCGCTCACCGCGGCTAACGTTCGCCACGTCGTGGTCGTCGCACGTAACGTAAACGAAATGTTCGAGAAGCTTGCTCTCCCTTGAGAGCTGCTGCGTAATCCGACATCCTGCGCTACCTACCCCTATTACCGTTACTTTGTTTCCATACCCGGGGCTTGAGAGTGGAAAATCGTCGAGTTTTAGGTTCGTCAGCAATTGCTTGGGTCTACGAACCTTACAATAGCTTTTTTTTTAATTATTAAGCTACGAGTACTTTCAACCCATTGTCAACTACAGTTGCCTAAATCTTGAACGAAGCATTCGTTGTCCGGTGAGACTCTCAGAGTAGATGGAGTTGCAGAATCAACTGCTACTTTCAAAATTTTTCCCATAAGTCTGGTCGCTTCTTGAGATAGTTTATCTTTCGAAATCTTGAGGACACACGGCTTGTAAGCAAAATTTCTTCCGATAAGCGCTCCGTTGCCTACCTCATCAACGATCATATCGCCTCGCCAGCCTATCCACCTCTGATTATTTTGAAGGGCGATTTGCTTTGCGAAAATCGTCATCCGCGAGCTCCGCTCCTTTGCAACGTTAGAGCGTATCTGCTCGTTCATCGTCGCGGCTTTTGTCCCTTCACGAGCTCCGAATCTCGAGAGATTGACAATGTCGGGCTTCGAGATCTCTAGCATGTTCAAAGATTCCTCAAAGTCAGATTCAGTCTCTCCAGGAAAGCCTACGATTACGTCCGTGCTCAAAGTTAGATTCGGGATTTCGGATCGGAAGGAATCAACGGTCGAATAATAGTCTTCGACGGAGTAACCCCTTTGCATGCATTTCAGGATGAGATCGCTTCCAGATTGGACTGGGAGGTGTAGAAACTTGAACACTTTGCTCTGCTTGAACGCTGCAATTGTTTCGCCGAGCATCCGTCTCGTGAGCAAAGGGTTCATCATCCCAACACGTATTTTGAACTCTCCTCGAATCTCGCAAGCCTGTTTCAAAAGTCCTGCCAAGTTCGAC
>JASHSF010000025.1 GCA_030036955.1 Nitrososphaerales archaeon | reverse complement strand
GATGGAAGCAACGTAGCTTGAGGCTGTGTCATCCGCGCTTTCATCGTAGGAGCCTCCGACGCAGTACGCGTTGTTGTTGCTTACAACGCACGACTGGCTGTCGACGCTCACGGGATAGATGTTTGGATCAGAAGTCCAGCTCGTGATATTCGGAGAAAGGGGGGAAGAGATGTAAACGCTATTGTAAGGTATTGTGTTGACATCGATTCCACCCATGCAGTAGACTTGGCTCATATCGCTTACGCAAGCTTGTGCAGATACTGCATGTGTTCCGCTGGCCTGCAAGGGGTACGATTGAGCGGAGAGCCATGGAGAAATTGTCGTCTTGGTGGTCGGAGCAAGATAAACAGTATACGCGTAGAGAGCAATAACTCCTATTACTATTATGACTAAAACAATCAAAATGATTCTGGAAATTTTCATATCCTTCAGTTAAGACATGAAGCAACTTTAGGTTTTCCTATGAGTAAGAAAAGCTGACTTTTCCAAATAGATTAGACCATGAGTAGATTTCTTTGCGTTACATGCGGCACGCAGGATCCGGAAAGCGAAACTCCGCCAAATGAATGTTTAATCTGCCAAGACGAAAGGCAATACGTCGGCTGGACAGAACAGGGGTGCAAGCTCTATCCGATCATATTGAACGAAGTAGCGGAGGGCGAGGCAGATCCGCCCTCGCTAACGCACTTTAGTATTCAACGAAAATTCAGGACACATCCACAGTGAGTATTCCAGGATAAGAGACCGCCGGGATATTGCCGTAAGTTCCCTTTGCTTCGAGCTTGTACTGAAAAGTGAGATGATAGTTGATCTTGTCTTTCACGCTCGGAACTATTTTTACTCCTGTAGAGTGGGCAGGAACTATAATGGGATAGCCGTGGTAGGTTGGAAAACACGAAATAGACTTCCAAGATCCCGACGTTCCAAGATGATACCAAAGTAAGCAACCCGTTACGGTGAATACGCCCGGTCCCTTATTTTGCCCAATTATCGTCACAGTGATAGTTTGACCATAGGTCGCATGTATGGTGTTGCTCGGGAGGAAACTGATGTACAGCGGTTCTGTGCTAGTCTGGTTCGCGGCAACTGACGCAATCGGCAAGAAAGCTGCGAAAGCCAGAACTGTAAGCAAAACGGCAGAAAAGGTCCTCAGTATGGCGTTGTGGGAGATAAGCATGCTACGAATATCAATTCGCCTTTGCGTTAAAGTTATCGAACGGGCTTTTGCCATCCGTGTTCAAATTCTTTAAAACACAAGTAACCGTTTGGGACAAAGCCTGTCGATGCAGATTGGTAGCGACGCAGAGCTCAACCTAGGTTCTCCATTTATACTTCCTGAAAGAGGGTGGCAACAAGCGCGGGTAGATTTCTTACGAAACGAACTTGTCGCCTATAGAGTTGCCATCAGAGATCTGCTGAAAGGTACATCCAACACATTTCTGATTTAAAGTTTCAACAGCTTGGCTAACCCTGCCGCAAGCTCCTCATAGAATTTCATTTTTGGATCGCTTGAATGAGAAGGAGCAGGGTAAGCCGATCTATTTCACTCACCCGCTATCGAGGACCTGCGTGGTACTTATTGGTGCGGCGCTTCAGTTTCCTAACTTTGGACGGCATTGCTCTTTTCACCCCATCAGTCGATATTTGAGCTAATCACGCTTATACAATTTCTTACCACTAAAATTATGAAAGAGTAGTGAAAAATTTGGCGGGATCGATTTCTTCTATGACGAATTTTTAAAGATGAGGATCTTTTGATCCGTGATATTAGGCACATAGCTGTAGGGAATGCCGTAAGGGCGAAGCTTCGCTCCCGCCTGGTACCATGTAATTTTTCCCTTCCACTGGAAACCAGCTCGGCGAACGATTTCTGCGATGCTGCTCGACTTTTCCCTGAACTCGCCCCCTTGGTATTCATCCTTGCAGAAAACGACATAGTATTTTTCTTGCTTCAGGACGCGCTTGATCTTCTGCGACAGGAGGAGAATTTTTGCTTGGAAGTCGGAATAGTTTTTGAGGTTGCCAAAGTCCTTCTCGCTATTCGAATACTGCTCGGGAAGGTTTGCGACTCTTGCTGCATGGGTGTCGTCGCACATTGTCCTGTCCCACTTTGTATCTTCACGGTAAGGAGGATCGACTACAGCGAAATCAAACATACTCGGTTTCATTTGATCCAGTTCTTCCAAGCAATCGCCAGCCGTAACAGGAAATCTTCGCAATCCTTCCTTCTCGCAAACCTTGTGGTAAATGTCGGTCCACTCTTGGTTCAATTCAATGCCGTTTCCATTTCTGCCACTCAGAGCGCAGCCGAGTAGCGTTGCACCGACGCCGCTCATTGGATCGAGCACAATATCACCTTGTTTTGTGAAAAAATTGATCAGATCTGCCATGAGCCGCGGCGGCTTGTTTCCTCCCTGACGCTTTCTCATTTCAAACCCAATATCATTGGGATACGTCGTGAGCCAGGCGCTGCGCGAAAAGAACATCCACTGGGTGTTTGTTAGGTCATTCAGGGTGTTTCTTTTATCTATCTCACTTTTTGCCTGCAAAGCTGATTTTTGCTTCGACATCAAACTACCCAATTTCTAAGATGCGGTATTAGAAAACCCTTCTCGGACAGAAAAACGAATAGCAGAGGTAGAAATCATGTAGAATCAAGGAGCCGGAGAAATGGACGCCTTCGATTGTGACACGCTAGAAAAAATCGCTAGCGAGTTTGGCACCCCTGCATACGTGACTGATTTTTCATTCATTCAAAGGAATCTCGATCACGCCTTAAAATCGTTTGACGCCGTCGGGAAGAAATTCAAAATATTCTACAGCGTCAAGGCGAATAGCAACCCCTTCGTGTTAAAATTTCTTAACCGGCGCGGGATTGGTCTCGATATACTGTCGGCTGGCGAACTCGAGTTAGCTCTCCACTGTGGAATTCGCCCCGATGGTCTGATGTTGAGCGGAACAATGGTCGAAGACTCGCTATTCCAAGCAGCCGCAAAAAATCGAATCAAGGTTAACCTTGATTCAATCGAGTCAATTCCAAGAGCTGCGCGAGGTGGCATCACCAGTGCAGGAATTAGAGTCAACCCGATGATCGAAGCAGGTCACAACGCCAAGGTCAGGACTGCCGTTGAAACGACCAAGTTCGGCATTTCCATCCAAGAGCTTGCAGAATCGAAAAAAGAGTTTGGCAAAAATAAAATGGTTTTGGAGGGCATTCACTATCATATTGGATCGGGGATAACCAACGCAGAGCCATTCGTACACGCGCTTGCCAAAATTGCTGCTTCTGTCAAGGATCTAAAGTCACTTGGCTATCTTGACATTGGCGGAGGGTACGCGATGGCGGGCGCGGAGCAATTTGACTTTGG
>JASHSF010000198.1 GCA_030036955.1 Nitrososphaerales archaeon | reverse complement strand
TATCACCGGAAAAAAGGAATCGGGAAAGTCGCATCTATCTAAGATCCTTGTGAGCAGTCTCATCTCCTGCGGAGCAGTTGTGGTAATATTTGATCTCAACAATGAATACGAGGGTCTCGCGGTATCAAAGGAGGGGGGAAGGAACGAATTTTCAGATAAGATCGTCAACTTGGAGCCTGGAAAAACCCTGAGGTTTTCTCTCGACTATCTCGGCGAGTACAGCCTTGTATCTCTTATGCAGCACGTTTTAGATGCTCCCGGCGCATCTCTCCGGGAGTTTATTCGAATCATCAATTTCCTCGAGGGCACAAAAAAACTAACACTCGATCTATTGGGCGAATCAATCCAAAACTGGAGGTGCAACGAACTAGTGAAAGACGCCCTTTTCGCGCGGTTTCAAACAATGAGAAATGCTGGCATCTTCGCTCCAGGTGACAAAGAGGGCGTCAGAGTGGACAGTGTCGTAGGATCGCTCTTGCACGGAGGCGGAGCGCTGGTAGTGTCCCTGAAGAGATCATCTGCTCTAACTAAAAGAATGGTTGTCGAGATAATCCTCAGCAAGCTTGTTCAGCTTTTGGAAAGAGAGGTGATTCCGCCGATATTTCTTTTCGCCGAAGAAGCTCATCTCTACTTGCGAGAGACCTACTGGGACGACATTGTGACGAGAATGAGACACTTTGGCATTTTTACAACCCTGATCACAAACCAGCCGGACGCTATCAATAGCGGAATTTACCGGCAGGCAGACAACATTTTTCTCTTCAACTTCACGAATGAAGCTGACCTGGATTTGATTGCTCGTGCCTCCACTGCTGACGCCGAAACCATTCGATCAATAGTTAGGACGCTGCCCAGGAGGCACTGCCTAATATTGGGCAAAGTTGTTTCTGATTTGCCAATGCTGGTAAGAATTAGCGAAACAAAGTTCTTGTCTCTCGGCCAAACCAAAAAGTTCTTTGGCCGTAACGGCGATCGAAAGAGAATCATGCTGGCGGCTCAAGCAAAATAGGAAATTCTCTACACCAAGATAATCTTAAATCGACAAATGTCGTAAGATCTGCCAGTTTGAGTTCAGACCACGCTGACTTCGAATCCCACATTGCTGGCGACGTGGTCATGAGCGATGAGCCTGGAGATTGCATGCGGAAGTGGCGCGAGCGAATAGCCGCAAAACAGGCAGCGCTTGCGAGAGAAATGGGAATTTCTCCGTCAGTCCTGAGCGATTACGAAAGCGGACGCCGCTCATCTCCAGGGGTCGGTTTCATCAAAAAGTATGTTCAGGCGCTTGTAAAAATGGATCAGGGCCATCACAATACTCTCGCCCGCCATATTGAACCGAAGGATAAAACTGCAATTCTGGCGATAGGCGAATTTGCGAAACCCGTGCTTGCGAAGGATCTCGTCGAAGTAGCTGATGGTACGGTAGAGGCGGGCGAGGAAAAGCTTGACACCAAAATCTATGGTTACACTGTGCTTGACAGCATAAAGACGATTTACGCCCTTTCTGGCTTTGACTTTTACAAAATTTACGGGGCTACGAGCGAACGTGTACTCATTTTCACGAAAGTGGGGCTGGGAAGATCACCGATGGTAGCAATCAGAGTTGTACACCTGAAACCGAGGATGGTAATTATCCACGGACCGAAGACAATAGACAAAATTGCCAAGGAGCTCGCCCTAAAAGAGAACATTATCCTTTGCCTCGCTGGCGAAAAAACCGAGCAGGAAATAATATCTGGCCTTGGTTCGCTCCAGCAGTCCAGCGCGATTCCCCGATTGGTCTCTGAATAATCAGAGAGTCGTGAATGCAGTTTGCTTACGTCGATTCCAGAATTGCTGGCTGGAATTGTATTTGTCTCAGTACTTGCATTCCTCGCAGTTCGACTTGGAGCTATTGATTTGGCTGGAGCCTTATCGGGCGCCGTAATTTCAATTGTGGCATTTGTTGCGGGCTCAATTCCCTGGCTTGTAATAATCGTCGTCTTCTTTATTGTCTCCTCCCTCTTTACGCGTTACAGGTATGAGTTCAAAAGGAAACTAGGATCTGCACAAGAAAAAGGGGGGAGGAGGTCCTGGCCAAATACTATCGCAAATGGAGGAATCGCCGCTGCCGCGTCCATTGCGGAAATATTTACTCACTCCAATATTTTCGCTATAGCATTTCTAACTTCGGTCGCAGCCGCGCTGTCAGATACCTTGGCAACTGAAATCGGTCTACTCAGCAATTCGCGTCCAAGGTTAATTACGAATCTCAAAAATTACGTTGACCCCGGCACATCTGGAGGAGTAACGGGTCTCGGCGAAATTGTAGCGCTTTCTTCGTCGAGCGGATTGGCACTGCTTGGCATCGGAATAATGGTCGTACAAACAACCAGACTGCACTTAGCATCTTCAGCATTTGTCGCGGTCGTAGCTGGCGCAATGATCGGAACTACGTTCGACAGTTTTCTCGGATCGACTTATCAAGCCTTATACAAATGCACGGTTTGCGGCGCAATAACTGAGAATTCACGGCACCATGACAGACCAGCTGAATTGATAAAGGGCACCCGAATATTGAACAACAATTCCGTCAATTTGGTTGGAATATTACTCGGGGCAGTGTGCTCAGTTTTGATTTACGCGGTTATTGTTCCCGGAACGTTCTGATTCCTTAGTCTCCTTAGTTCCTCAGCAAGTTCACCGATCTTTACTCTTTTCTGCTCCATTGAATCCCTTTGCCGAAGCGTCACAGTTTGATCGTCTATCGTCTGTGGATCGACTGTAACACAGAATGGAGTTCCAACCTCGTCCATTCTGCGGTACCTCCGGCCGATTGCACCGGAGTCATCATAGAAAACCGCAAAATCTTGAAGCTTCAGATCCTCGTAAATTTTTTCAGCGACGGATTCGAACGGAGGCTTTGAGATTAGAGGGAACACTGCTGCCAGATAGGGCGCGACGTTTGGTGGTAACCGAAGCACATCCCTGTTTGGTTCATGACGGAAAAACTTGTCCAGGAGCATGAACATTGTTCTGTCAACGCCAAGACTGAGTTCAATCACGTGCGGCAGCACTTTGGTCTCGCCATCCATTACCATAAGATCCTTCTTGCTGGCTTTCGAGTGAGTCGAGAGATCATAGTCGGTACGGTAATTGCAGGCTACCAGTTCCACCCAACCTAGTCCGGAATTGATCTCGAAATCGAATGCACTCGTGGCGTAAAAGGCCCGGTCTTTCGCTGACAGTTCCCTGAAGCGAGTGTCCTCTTTGGAAAATCCTATCGCGTTGTAAAATCTTTGAAGAAGTGCAAAATAGTAGGCTATGATTTCCGAGCCGAATAGTCTTGCAGCTTCTGAAAAGTCACTCACTTCTTTCATTTCGCCGTCGACCGAAAGAATTTTCATTTTTACGTTTTGCAACTTTTCAAATTTGGAATGATCAAAGGAACCCGACGGATTGAAAAAGACCTCAACCTCTGCCTGAATTAGCTCTCTTAACCTCAGAAGGCTTTGCCTCGGTGCGATTTCGTTTCTGAAACTTTTCCCGACCTGAGCAATTCCCTTTGGGAGTTTGAGCCTCTGCGTCTTCGACAGCCTCGAAAAAGCCGTGAAAATGTTCTGCGCGGTCTCCGGACGCAGGTAGGCATCTGCATTTTCGGCACCCACTCCGACTCTGAACATCATGTTGAACCTGGATGGTTTCCCTAGCTCTCCGCCGCACTTCGGGCACCGCAAATTGTATTTCGAAATCAAGTCCTGGAATTCTTCGGGCGACAACCTCTCATCGACTTGTAATCCGGTCTTTTCAGAGATGAATTTGTCAGCTCGCAGCCTATTATGGCACTTTGTGCACTCGACGATCGGGTCCACCATGCTCGAAAGATGGCCAGATGCTTCGAACACGCTCTTTGGCAGAATTAGTGCGCCGTCCATTTCGATCATATCTTCATATTTTACAATCCAGCGCCGCCACTCTCTCTCAAGATTACTTTTCAGCAGGAAGCCAAGCGGTCCGTAGTCCCAGAAACCTGCCAGAGAATCATTGTATATCTCGGCGGACGGGAAGAAAAAACCACGCTCTAAAGCGAGTCTCAAGATTTCCTCGTAAGATGCTCGCCTCTCGGCAATAGAAGTGGGACTGTTTGACTCAGTAGAAGAAGTAGACAGATTTCTCAACCCTTTCTCGTAGAACAAAATTCCGATTTTGCCAAAGGAAAAAGCGCTTATTCAAAACGCAACCGGTCAAGCGGGCCTTTCGCGTCTTGAGGGACTGAATTTGTAGCCGTAATAAATTTGACCTGAGGGACCGTCCGATTTTATTCTTCTGAAAACTGCCTTAACCTTTTGACCTATGGCAAGGGATTCGTACGGAACATCGACTATCTGAGCGACGACTTTCACGTGATTCGTAAGCTCAATCAGCCCAAAGACCATGGGCTCCTGTTCTTCAAAACCGGACACGCTTTCCTTCTGGAGGGTGTAGCTCAACAGTTTCCCCGAAGTGGGCATTTC
>JASHSF010000003.1 GCA_030036955.1 Nitrososphaerales archaeon | reverse complement strand
TCTTTTGCAAGGTGCCTGACATTTTCGAGAGATGAAAGATCCTGCGCTAGCATTTCGATCTGCTTGCTCCCCGTCGCAAGTTCAACTTCGCTTTTTGCCATATTGCCCCTTTCGGTGTTACGGCATACCATCACTACGCTAGCTCCCCTTCGAGCAAGCTCCTTACAGATGGCTGTTCCAATCCCAGAATTGCCTCCGGTAACCAGGCAGCACTTACCGTCAAGGTCAGGAATGGTCTTCACTTCTATTCTATTAGCTTGAATGCAAGCAGGTCATAAAAATGATGCCGAAGTATCTAATCTTGAACCACTTCAGCTCTTTCGGCTCGTTTCAAAGGATTGCCTCTCTCTTTCTGAACTTTGCAATCATTTCGAACGAAATGAGCATGATTGCAATGCCGACGGCCCATAGAGCCAGGAAGGCGAAACCGATTGTCGACACTAAGAATATGCCAGTTGCGAGTATTGTAACTCCAATCAGGAAGGCAAATATCCCAAAATCTAGAAGGATCGTCCTCTCGTTACGGTTGGGCATTAAGGCAGTTCACATGACACTCGGCAATTTACGCTTTACACAAGGATCAGTAGGGGAACGAACTTTTCCAATAGTGCTCGAAGAGCTCCGCGCACCAGCTCTTGAAACTCTCACTTGAGCTAAACAAGAACGTTGTTCGATCAATTCCTCTTTCGCCGAATTTCGGCAGACAAAAATAAGCAAATTGATCAGTGACGCAAATAATTGCGCGAATACTCTCCGCCACTTTGAACATCGTGCCACGGACTATCTCTCGGTCGAGCGTCGGCTTTACGTTCCAGAGGTAATCTTTTGGATAGATGGCGCGGAATCGCACGCCCTGAGCTATTTTCATCTTTACCTGAGGCAGCACAAATTTCGGGATGCTGTCTGACGCTATCCAGTAAAATTCGCGAATCGAATTTCCGCGTTCCATGACCAAACTGAGAGGCCCGAACTTTTCCGCTACAGTCTCGACTTCCATCGATGGCTCTAGCTGACGAAGCAGAAAATTAGGGACGGGAGATGGATCGTGAGTTCTAAAATAACTGATGTGTTCTGCGATAAATCCCAAATTTTCTGATGAAAATAACACAAGTTGCCCTAGATGCGAGACGGCGTATTGCCCATTTCTTTCTCTTGCAATCAAGCCAACGTCGTGCAACCGCACCAGCTGGCGTACGAGCTCCGGCGAGGTTAGCTTGAGTCTATATTTCAGTTCGTTAAAGCGCTTCGGCCCTCCGGATAGTTCTCTAAGAATCGATAGACGAGTTTCGGAACCGAGCTCAGAAAACAAAGAACTTTGAGAAGGGTTAGCCAAGCAGCTTCTTCGAGAGATTTTTAGGTCCTATAAATGTTACCGAAGTTACGTTGTTACTACCGATCGGATTTATCCTAGCTTCTCGTTTTGAAAGACAATGAAAAGCGAAATTTCTCAGACCGAGCTTGTGCTAATCGTACCCGTTCTAGAAGGCAAGGGGAGAGACATTCAGGAACTCGCGTCAACTTTGAGCGGATCGAAAAGAGGAGAGTATGAAATATCACAAAGGAATTTGGGCATAACAAAGGAAGCGTGGTTCATGCAGAAATCTCCTCAGGGAGATTTCGTGATAGTGTACGTCGAAGGAAGCGACGTGGCAAAATCTTTTGGCAAACTCATAAGCTCAAAAGATGCTTTTGACGTTTGGATAAAGAACGAAGTAGGAAAAATAACCGGCGTTGATTTCAACAATCCGCCAAGAACTGAGCCACCGAAGGAAATACTCCGATACGGATATTGACGATCTCGATCAGGCGCATGCGCTCCTGATATTCTCGAGCAACTGTGCCGGATTTTGCCGTAGTAAATACAAGGTCTTCGAATTCTATCGCATTTGAAAAAACATTGAGGCAGGATCAAAAACTCGATTCGTAGTTACTCTTGCTTTTTTCATAAAATTTACTCACTCTTCCCTGAAATATAGGAGATTAGGTAATTCAAAGAGCGTAACGAGCAAACGATTATTCATCCTTCTTAGAAAATACGAATTTCCCGTAAAGAGTGAATTCATGAATTTCCGCGACGTCGCTCGCGGGCCTGTATTTATTCGTGAAATCGTCGATCAAGAGCTTGTAGAGATCCCCAGGTACCTTTAGAGTAATTAGAGCAGGTTTGAATCCAGCTTGTTTTATTTCGTCCTCGATCGAGGCGAGGTGCCGCTCTATTTTTTCCGAAAGCTTTAGCCCTTCTCCTGGAGTGGGGGTAACAGTTGCCATGCTTGTTTGCTTCGGACTGGCAGATTAATGAAGATAATTCGGAGATTCATGCACAAATACCGCATGCAGGAATGGCAAACACCATCAACTCCTTATTCTTTGTATTATCGGCAAATCCACGAAAGGAAATCGAAATCCCCTTCACGGTAGATGTAGGCAGACGGTGATAACGAGTCTTGGTGATTGTGACTAAGAACTAATTCTAAAAGCGAATCTCAAATATACTGACCGTTCCCACGGGGCGAAAGCCATGATGTCTAAGGATTGGTCCTGAGGTACCAACGCGAGCGATGACAAGAGCTATCTCTGCTCCTCGTCCTGCTGCCTCTTTGCACCGAAATACCACGAGAGCTCCATATGCTCCACGGTGACGATGTTGCTCTAGTACTCCCGATCCCCAGAACCTAGCAACCCGTCCAACAATCGTCATGCCAGCTAGTCCTATTGGAATGTCTCCATCATATGCTAAGAAGCGATCAGAGTATCCATCTTCTTTCAACTTTTTATGAAACTCTTCTTCGAATGCCTTTTGCGTATCAGGTGGAGGAATCGGGTCTCCGAAAACAATTCTTGAGACTTCATTGAAGTCATTGAATTCTGCATCCGTAGATACCTCCCTGACAACAGTCCCAGCGGGAGACGGAAATTCTGGTAGTCGAGGGTGTTCCTTCGTACCATACAATTCCCACACGAGTACTTCTGCCTCTTCAACAGCTTTGTAACCATGACGTGCAAGTCGTTCCCTAATGTCGATTGGTCGCGACCTTGGCGTCAACTGAAATCTTGCTCCTGTTCCACCAATATTTTCTATTTGACCTCGGAGCTCGTCAAGAACTTGATCTGCTCTGAGTTCATCTGCTTTGAACCCGTACACATATGTCAGAGCATAGGACCCTGGAGTTACGATAAGTTCGTACTCATC
>JASHSF010000024.1 GCA_030036955.1 Nitrososphaerales archaeon | reverse complement strand
ACCCGTTTTAATTCTGAAGGAAGGATCAAGCGAAAACAAGGGACGCGATGCGCAAAGAAACAACATCTTTGCCGCAAAGCTGATCTCAGAGATAGTAAAGTCATCCCTCGGTCCAAGAGGCATGGACAAGATGCTCGTCGATACTCTGGGAGACGTAACAATCACAAACGACGGAGCTACAATCCTCAAAGAGATTGACGTACAGCATCCAGCTGCAAAGATGATCGTCGAGATAAGCAAGACCACGGACAACGAAGTAGGCGACGGCACGACTTCGGCTGTTGTGCTTGCAGGTGCGCTGCTGGAAAGCGCTGAGGAGCTTGTACGAGATAACGTTCACCCGACGATAATAGTGGATGGATATCGAAAAGCTGCGACGAAGTCGTTGCAGATTTTGAAAAAGATTTCAATAGACGTGCCGCCAACTGATCGCAAGTGGCTTATCAAGGTCGCAAAGACCAGCATGGCCTCCAAGCTCATCAGCAAAGAGTCCGACCAGCTGTCTGAGCTAGCGGTTGACGCACTGCTCGCAGTTGCTGAAAAGGTGGGAGAAAGCTACAGAGTCGACATCGACGACGTCAAGGTCGAAAAGAAGCCGGGCAGCAGCCTTAGGGAAACCCAGCTCGTGAAGGGCATAGTCCTCGACAAGGAAGTTGTCCACGCGGGCATGCCGAAGAAGATCGAGAGCGCGAAAATTGCCTTGATCAACTCGCCGCTCGAGATTGAGAAGACGGAGTTTGACGCCAAGATAAACATCAGCGACCCGAGCCAGATCAAGCAATTCCTGGACGAGGAAAATTCGATGCTCAAGACCATGGTAGACCGCGTGGTGGAGACTGGAGCAAACGTGGTCATCTGCCAGAAGGGCATTGACGACATTGCACAGCACTACCTCGCAAAAAATAACATCCTTGCGGTAAGGCGCGTCAAAGAGTCGGACATGACAAAGCTCGCAAAAGCAACCGGTGGTCGCATCGTGACGAACCTCGATGACCTGACGGAAAAGGACCTAGGAAAAGCCCAGACTGTGGAAGAAAGAAAGGTCGAAGAAGATAAGTGGGTCTTTGTCGAAGGCTCGAAGAATCCAAAGTCGACTACCATTCTAGTAAGAGGCGGTACCCAAAGAGTCACCGATGAAGCCGAGCGAAGCATGCACGACGCTCTAATGGTTGTGAAAGACGTAATCGAGAAACCATCAGTCGTAGTGGGCGGCGGAGCACCGGAAGAAGAACTCTCATCCGAGCTTCGCGAATGGGCAAATTCGCTCTCAGGAAGAGAGCAGCTTGCCGTTCAGAAATACGCCGACGCGCTCGAGGCAATTCCTTTGACTCTGGCAGAGAACACTGGAATGGATCCAATCGACACCCAGGTAGAGCTCAGGGCAAAACACGGTCAGGGCAAGAAGTGGTGGGGCGTTAACTGCCTCGCAGGAAAAGTCTCGGACATGGAGGCGGAAGAGATCTACGAGCCAACCGCAGTCAAGGAGCAGATCATCAAATCGGCAACGGAAGCTGCCAGCATGATACTCCGCATAGACGATGTGATTGCCTCAGGCAAGTCCAAAGCGCCACCGATGCCACCTGGAGGCGGAGGCGGAATGGGTGGTATGGGCGGCGGCATGGGCGGAATGGACGAATAGACACGATAGGGCGAAAAAATCGCCCACATTTTTCTTTTTGTCAGAATTTCCTGCGGCCAAGCACAGCTTTCGAGTTTTCTTATATCAACGAGAAATCAGTTCGGCTCGAGTTCTTCTCTGTCTGTTGCCTCCGTTTGCCGCGGCCAGCAGATCGCTCGGAGTAATAATTCCAATCACTTTTCCTTTTCTTGCAGTCAAAACTGCTTGCGAGTGTTGGAGGAGAGAGGCCACAGCCGTAACAGAAATTGATTCGTCTACAACAGGAAACTGCTCGGCCATGATTTCGTAAACTGGTTTTTCGTAGAACGATTTTGGATCTTGCACTTTCATCAATTCGTGAATGATTTGTCTTTCCGAAATGCTTCCGACGCAGATTTCTTCTCGCTCGTCCCTAATTGGCAGCTGCGAAAATCCATGGATCCTCATCTTCTCTGCGGCTTCCTTCACTTTGTCCGATCTCTTGATCCAAACCAGATCTCTTTTTTCGATGTCACGAGCTAGCCCGGGCCGAGGTAGCTCAATGGTATCAAAATACTCAAAGATCTTTTTGATGGCGTCGTAAGACGGATTTACGCGTCCGCTCTCTATCTTCGCAATGAGAGACTGGCTCGTGCCGACGGCATTTGCGAGTTTCTTCTGGCTTATCCCCAACGTGACGCGTTTTTTCTTGATTTCCTGAATGGATGGCAGCATCATCTTAAGCGAGCAATTTTAGAGTGCAAACTACCTATTCTTATAGGAATATCCTTCAGTCAGGAAATTCCTTCGCCGTATTGTTACAGAACGTTCGGGAGCAGAGATTGATCTCCTATCAAATCTCCGTCGAGAGTTGTGATCATTGCTTCATTGGTATTTTTCAAGTCTCGAAGGAGAGGTGCTACCCTTCTTTCTTGCTTTGCAGCATCAGCGGCGTAACCTGCGACGATGAGCTCCATGTTGAAAGAAGGTATGACGGTAACAGGTAACTCATTCCTGTTAGTTTGCGATGCGTTGCTTGGACTAGCGCTCTCTTCTGCTGGAATGTTTTTGAAAATTTGTGCTCGATCCACTTTGAAAAACACCCACACGGGTTGGCCCGAAAGTGGACTGCCCTTTTTTTGGTAAATCGGATGAACGTGGCCGATGAATAACCTCTTACAATCGGAGAATTTCGTTGAAGGCCGTGTGTGCCCGTGCATGATCAAGTTCCCGGAAATCATTGTGCCGTTCGAATCAAGGAGCTCTACTCCCGAAGGGAGCAAGTGGTTGAGTCCGCCGTCGTGGTTGCCGGGGATTACCGACACGCGGCAAAGGGACTGCATTATCTCAAAGAACTTTGGCACGTTTTCCCACTCAGAGGGGAGGATTCTATCGACGCCGGATTTTACGTCGCCATTTACAAGAAGATCGGTTACTTTGTATTTGTCAATCAATCCGGATAGCTCTTGAACCATGCCTTTGATCTGTGGTTCGAGTGTCACTCCCTCACCGCGAAACTTTTCCTCAAAACCGATGTGCAGGTCGCTGACGATAAGATGCTTTTTCGACCGGCGGGATTGTTTGCCTTCGGTGGATGCTTCGTTAATCAAAACCGCTCGATGCTTGTACAGTATTGTTGGGGTATCTGCAGTTGCGTCGGCGTAAATTACCAAAAGAACATCAGCTATCCTAGACGATAGCGAGCAAGCGATAGTTAAGTAGTCCTGAATATTAAACAATACAAACACGATTTAGGCGAATTTCTATTGTCAACGGAGGACAAGCGCATTCTGTTATCCAAAAGGACTTCAGCTAACAACCCCTCTAGCCGGGAGGAGAGGGCGCAGCAAGTTCTCGATAGTTCGGGTGTTAAGGTCCACAAATTCTATCCAAGCGGAAGGGAGCTCTGGACAGTGCTCGGTCGGGACGGTGACCTTATAGTAGATATCTCCGAAATTCGCGCTCCCTATTGCTCCTGCGACGATTTCTACTTCCGAGTCCAGTCAGGAGAGGTAAGCGAGTGCTATCACTTGATTGCCGCAAAACGAGCTAGGGAGACAGGGGCATTCGCGACAGTCGTTTTTTCGGACGAAGAGTATCAGTCGTTTCTCATGGCGCTCGTAATCGACGTGTTCTCTCGCATTGATTGACCTCCGACCACACGCGGAATCAAGAAAACCACGACGATCACAACGCCAATCGCAAAGAGAACCAGTAGACCGTTTGGAAAACCAAAGCGGGAAATCAACGCTCCTCCGGCAAGAGGACCAAATGCTGTGCCAGCGCCAATAGCTATCGAATATAGCCCCATGGTCGACCCTCGACCACCTTCCGGTGCAACGTCAGCTAACTCCGCGAGCGCTGCCGGAGTGAAAGCGAGGAGCCCTGCGCCAAAAACCACAAGCAGTGGAATTGCAACGAAACGGCTCAAACCGAATCCAATTAGAGCGATAAGCGTGAGCAGCATCCCTATCAGCGAAAACTGCCCTATCGTGGAGACACGAGATCTTCCGAATCTGTCTGACAAAGATCCAAAGGTCGTTTGGCTGTATCCCAGGGCAACGCCTCCAACAACGATGAGCACCGCTCCCAGGATTATGGAAGCAGTGCTCAATGGAGCCGAGTGACTCGATGTTACAGAGCTCGGAAGCGGCAAGAGTTTCAAGTGCGGGCTTTGAAGAATTCTTTTCGTGAACGTGAGAAAAGCGCCTACTAGCATCATTAACACGAACCAAGCGGGAAGAAGACTCTGAGCCGCGGGACTTTTTGAAACGCGCCGAATGTTCTCCCGTAGCGACTCGGTTTTCTGCAAAACTAACTTTGCGTCTTTGAGTATAACTGCTGAGATTATCCCGCCTGCCAGCGCCAGAATTCCTCCGACATAAAACGGCAAATAGGCGTTCGCGGGATTTCCATCAATTAGCACCAGCGCGAAGAAGAAACCAGCCCCGTAGCCAATAATCGTCGAAAAGTCATACGCTCCCATAGCTCGACCTCTTGAAGTCCGCTTTGAAAGGTCGGTCACCAGCGCAAGAGAGCCAACTATGATCGCGCACGCGCAAATTCCTTGGAGGCCATGAATGATTATCAGGTAAGGAGTGTTCGATGAAAACGTGAACGAGATTGAGATCGAGGAGGAGAAGAGCAGGCCGAAAACGATAAGCCACTTTCTACCCAACCTGTCCGCCAGAACCCCAAGGAAAAATCCCATGATCATTTCCATAATTGGATAGGCCGCAGATATTACACCCAGATTGATCGCGCTTGATACAACATACTGCAGCGAAATAACTGTAAAGGAGAAAGCGAAGCGCATCAAGAAAACTGCAGAGTAAAGAGGTAGGAGCTGCGAGGGGGAGCTTTTTTGTTCTGGCGGAGAATGATCTTGCCGTCTTACAAGGCGCTCTCTCAAGCTCCGGATATTCAAGTTGTTTATTCCCTCCTCCGCCGATTCTCTACCTAAAGGGAGCTATTCTAAAAATGTGCTTCGAATTATAGTTGTTACCTAATCTAAAATCTGTAGCCGAGTTTTTTTAAGGAAAGTCAAAGAATTCCGACCGTACCCGGGAGAAAATCGAGCTATTTGAGGTGTGAGAAAAAAGACTACGCTTGAGGTTGGTAGCCCTTTTCCTTTGCCGCATTCATGAGAGCCTCAGCATCTGACTGAGCCGCTCCGAGAACGAACTCTGCACTTTCCGGGGTGATGTATCCTGCTTCTTTTGCCAGTTCCCTTGCGCCCCTGAACGCTTTGGAGATGAGGAGCGGCAGGCTATCCTTTGTGGGGTAGGCAATTTCGACGGCAAATCCTATGGCCTGCCTTGCAGAGTTCATCAAGTCGGCCCGGTAGGCTTCGAGGTCAATCGCGATATCCTTCTGATGAAGTAAGAGACCGTCAGATGATGCAAGAAATATCCCGAGTCCGGCCTTGATGGGCTTTATATTCAGCCTGGAAAGGAGTCCAGCAAGCTTCGGAGAAATGATGTCCCCAGGATGTGCCACGACCGAATCTCGGGCGACGAAAATGCTTCCTGCTTCAATTCTTGTCTGAACACCGGCCTCCTTGAATTCTGAAAGAACGGGACCTGGAGCAATTCCCGTGTTTCCGGAGGGAACGACAATGTCGTCGGTCGCGACGTCGCCAGCTCTAGCGGGCAAATTCACCTTGCTCTTTTCTAGAGAAAGATAAAGCTTGAATGGGTTCATGTTTGTAAAAATTAATGCATTCTGCCCATTCAGGTTTGAAATGAACTCTTGAGCGTTTGGAATCTTCGAAATCTCAAGCGCTTTTTGGGCGATCCTGTTCTTCGCGACAATCATCACAAGCTGACCGCGAAAGTTCTTCCTGAGCAGCATGAGCTGCCCTGCCCTAACTTTGTGGAGCTTCGACACTATGATAGTGTTGTACTGACCAGCGAGATCTTCAACCTGCTTCAGCATCTCCTCCTTTTCTTTCGGATAGCTAATCCTTTTTTCTCTCTGAACAAGTTGCTGGCTGGACATTTTTGTATTCCCTTACGCGAGCGATTCTACTTTGCTCTTGACGGGCTTGCCCATCGTTTTTTTGAAGAGCATCGACTGAATGTTCTTTTCGCCGTTCGGTAGTTTTCTTTCTACTTGAGTTAGAACTGCAATTGCGTTATCGGCGACTTTGGAGTCATCGAGCGATTCGTCTCCGACTTTTCCAGCTACGCTGAGAGAGCCCCTCGACTTTACCCTTACCGCGGTTCGATAGCGCGCAAGCATTGATTCGAGCGGCGCGTTAGGAGGGACCGGAGTCGGCATTCTACCCTTGGGGCCGAGAAACGGACCTAAAACCCTGCCAATCTTGGGCATGAGTGAAGTATCGGAAAGGAAGAACTGGTATTCTCTGGCTAGTTTCTTCGCTGTTCTTTTCTCGGAGGCGAGTCTGTCCAGCTCAGCGTTCTCGATTACCCTGTCCGCGCCAGCTCTTTGAGCTCTCAGCGCATTGTCGCCCGCGGCAAAAACGCAAACCTTAGCCTGCTCGGAGAGCTTGTTCGGCAAAAACACTACCTCATTGATGTTCAGATCCGTCTTTTTCACGTCAATGTCCTTCAGCTTCAGAACGAGCTCAAACGACTGCTGAAAGTTGCGCTTTTTCTGGTCTGAGGCTCGAGCTTTCGTGACCTGCTCCTGAAGCTGGTTCTTTGAGACCATTTTGCATTTTTTCCCCTTTGAAATTCTTTAACCTTTATTCTTCAGCGAGTGCGTCGTCCCACTTGCCCTGATTTACTTCTTCGAGAAACTCTTTGCCAGACTTGCCTTCCACCGTAACACCCATGCTGACGCAGGTTCCAGCAACCTCCTTTGCAACGGATTTGGTGCTCGATCCGTATGACTGGGTTTTCTTCACGGACGCGATCTTTACGAGCTGATCGATGTTCAAGTTGCCAGCAACCACCGTTTTTGGAGTACCAGCACCCTTCGCTATACCGGATTCCTTTACAATAAGCGCCGCTGCGGTTGGAATTCCGACTTCGATCTCAAAACGCTTGTCATCGGTGTTTACGTTGACCTTGACTGGAACACGCATTCCCGCGTAATCTTTGGTCTTTTCGTTGATTTCCTTGACGATTGCCATCACGTTGACACCTAACGGCCCCAGCGCCGGACCTAGCGGAGGACCTGCGTTCGCTTCGCCGCCCACGACTAGCGCTGAGACGGTCTTTATGTCTGGCATTTTTTCACAGAACCTAAAATTAAGAAGATAAGCCGCTGGTTTATTTTGATTTAAAAACGTACCCGGCTACGATTCGCCCTGCGCCGCAGTTGGGACAGAAGTGTCCCCTGCAGTGGCAGGCGCGGCTCCAGCAGCGCTTGCGGCTCTACCGACTATCTTTATCGAACCAACTTCTACTGTAACGGGCAACTGGTACGGCGCATCGAGAAGAATCACGGTTACCTCGTTCCTCTGAGGCTCTACCCTGTTTATCCTAGCCCTCATGCCCTTGAAAGGACCTGCGACGATTTCGATCACGTCGTTGACGTTGACGTCAGATATCATCGATTTGTCGACGAGGAACTTTTCGATGTCGCTGAATTGAATGTAACCAGGAACCATTCCCTTAACATGCTTGAAACCAGAAATAGCGTCGGAGACCGCTTGAGCGTTAGGGGCCTCAAAAAATACGTAACTCTTCTGCGCCTCTAGTACCAGAATCGCATTAACCTGCGGCGCTTTGCCTTCCTGCTTTTTCTTCTCTAGCCTGTCGCCTACAAACTTTGCAACAGTCTTTTCTTGACCGCCAGTTGTCTTTACTGCGAAAATTCTAGGAGCTATACTTGTCGTGGACATTATTCTTTCAACCGTAAATTTGCAATTTTAATGCTGAGTCAAGCTTAAATCCGGCCAGCTGCGTGAACTAAAGCAGCGGAAAGATATACGTTTTCCTGCGTAGCAGGTTTTAAGGCGTTCCAGTATTCGCTATTCCAGCGAACAGCATCAGCGTCGAGGCGACAAAATATATGATAAAACCAATCGCGCCCACAAGACCAAATCCCAAAACCACGAGTTTCAAGTAAAGCATGAACTCCTCCTTATCGGACTTGCGAGTTAGCTTTAGCGTCCTCCAAGCCGAGCTGAAAAAATTACCTAGACCCAATTGGAAACTACCTTCGTCGGTACGCAGAAATATCGCGTACACAAACCGAGGATTGGCTTTTATTGTATTTAACTCTGCTTCCTAAGGACAATTTGACTTGCCTGAAGCTCCTTCAATTTGGTGAGGCAATATGAGATCCCTGCTATCCGAGATCATCAACGGCAGTAGTGCGAGCGTTCCGCTTAGAGATGAGATGGTTGCTTTGACCGTTACATCGCCTCCATATCACAATGCCATCGATTATGACAAGCACGTGAACGAAAAGGGGGCATGGTACAGGGGCATTTCGCTCTCAAGTCTTGATTCCTATCTGAGCGAAATGAGAATCATTTTCTCGGAGGTTCGTAGGGGAACAAAGCAGGGGGGGTTTTGCGCCATTATAATTGGAAATGAATTGATGAATGGAAAATTGATTCCCCTGCCCCATTTATTCGCGACCGAGCTATGCTCCGAACGAGGTGGTTGGACGTTTCACGAAGAGATAATCTGGAACAAAGTAACTGGAGGATTGGACCGTTTCGGCGTTACTATCCAAAGGCCCTTTCCTACGTACTATAGAGCCAACATCATGCACGAACAGATCCTAGTTTTCAGAAAGGGAGAACTAAACCGCACAAGGGATTCAGAGAGCCGCTTTGAAATCGACGAGATAATGAAAAAAGACATCAGCAATTCCGTTTGGAACATCGCGCCTGTTCCGCCAAGGTACGTCGATCACCCCTGCCCATTTCCTGAGGAGATTCCGCTTCGGCTGATCAAACTTTACAGCAACAAAGGAGATCTAATTTTCGATCCTTTTCTCGGTTCCGGACAAAGTGGCAAAGCTGCAAAATATCTGGGAAGAGCGTTTCTCGGAATGGATTTGCAAAGGAAATACTGCACTCTCTCCGCAAATAGAATTGAAAAAGAAGAGCTGCATGTTAGGGCACAGCTTATTGCTCACTGGGAAAAACTAGAATGAAATTGCCCTTTGAAAACAGTCATCGTCAATTCAGAGAAGGATCCGGCAGGCTCTAATATTCGCGATAGCCTTCTTGATACTGGAAATTTTGCACAAACGGGAGACACCTTCGACGTCAACCCTGTATTTTCAAACGGCCAAAGCGTATTCCTCGCAACCTCGAAGAATGAGATTGTTTTCGTCGAGGGGCTAGACGAGCACTTCGGTAAAGACGAGAAATGCTCGTACATCCTCATATCAAAGCATAGGGCCGAAAGCGGAATTCCGAGCCTGACGGCCCACTTTACGGGAAACTATTCCAGAAGCGACTTTGGCGGTCGGCCCGGCGAACTTTCTTACTGCGATCCATCCATGCTCAAGAGCTACATGCGGGAGCTCATAGAGCGGAGGAACGCAATACCATCGAAGTTCAACATCACTATCGAGGCTACACACCACGGCCCTACTTCGCTTCATTATCCGGTGCTGTTTGTCGAGCTCGGTTCCGGGCCGACAGAGTGGGAAGAAAAAGATGTCAGTGTCGTGATTGCAGAAGCTCTTCTTGCCAGTCTGCCAGAGAAGCATTATCCAAAGTGCGCCGTGGGACTCGGAGGCACTCATTACTCAGAAAAATTCAACCAGCTCGTTCTTGACAGTGACATCTGCCTTGGTCACGTTATTCCGAAATATGCCCTCGACAACCTCGACGAAGCACTTCTCCGACAAGCCGTAGCTAAGAGCGTTGTTCCGATCACCGTTGCTGCTCTGGATTGGAAGGGTCTCGGTAAGCAGAAGCAGAAGATTCTTGATTTGGTCGAGAAATTAGGACTAGAGACTATGAAACTTTAGGGCGTTCAATCTTCGATTAGCGATTCCACGAACTTCTCCTCGTTGAATGGCACGAGATCCTTGTACTCCTGCCCGACTCCAAGGTAAATGATCGGCTTTCCGGTGATATACGTGATTGAGAGCGCGGCGCCGCCCTTGACGTCGGCATCCGCCTTTGTCAGTATCGCAGCATCGAAATCGGTGAAAGCCTTGAACTCCTTTGCCTGGGAGACGACGTCGTTACCCGCAAGCGAATCGCCCACGAATATTTTCAAGTCCGGCTTTACGACCCTTACAATCTTTTGCATCTCGTCCATCAGGTTCTTGCTTGTTTGAATTCGACCAGCAGAATCGATGAGCACCGCATCCACCCTATGTGCCTCGGCGTATAGCTCAGCGTCCTTGGCGACCGCGGCAGGGTCGGAACCGTAAGACTGCGCTATTGCCTTCACATTCAACCTTTCAGCGTGCTCCATTAGTTGCTCTATCGCTCCTGCTCTGTGGGTGTCACCGCACGCGACTACGACACTGATTTTCTTGTTTTTCAGAAGGTATGCGAGGCGGGCAACTGTGGTTGTCTTGCCCGTTCCGTTTATCCCCAGAAACAGTACGACGAAGGGCTCGAACTCGTTCTTGGTTTCCTTGATTTTCTTGTTGATTGCTCCAATGAGATCCACTTTTGTAGTTGAAGCGAAGCTCTTGTGGATGGATTCTTTCAGCTGCGTCTTTACAAAATCTGCCTTGTCCTCTGATCTCGCAACCTTGGTTCCTGATAGAGCCCCCTTGAGATCTTTTGTAATTCCTTCTACGACTTCCTGCGCAACGTCGCTTTCGATTAGAGCAAGCTCAAATTCGCTGAGGATTGAATCGACATCCTCTTTGGAGAGGGAACTATGCGTCGCGAGGCGTGTCAGGGAGCCAAAAGCTGATTTTAGCTTGTCAAACATGCAAAATCACAGAGCAGATCACTGAGCAGAAATTTCTATACTATAGAAGTAGGAAATTATTCAGCGGTGCTATCGGCGATTCTTTGAATGGTCGCTCGGCCGACTTCGAGGCGAGATCCAATTTCCTTTCGCTGTTGCTCAAGGTTAGTAACGGCTTTTTCTAATTCGCTCCTCCGGGCCTGAAGGTACTCTTTGGCGGAATCGCGGTTTTTCTCGATCGCTACTCCAGCGCCTACGCTAACTACTACATTCTTTATCGGAGGAGCCTGCACGGGAATAAGAGTTCCTCCACCGATCGGGATCAGTAGATCGGCACTGTCAGCCAGAGGAAGCGCTTCGAGGGCCTCAAGGGCTGCGCGTGTGTCTATCAAAGCGCCTGAGACTTGTTGCTGTCTCCCAACTACTTCTTGATAGTAAGATTCGAGCAACCTGACCTCGGCAACCAGATTGTTGAACTGCTGCTGGACTTCCTGTTGCTTTGCCTGGTCCGAAGCTTGAACCGGTGCTCCAAGAGATGCGGATGGCCTGCGTGGAGAGCGACTAGCGGATGGGCTGGACATATTTCGTTCTCATAAGCGCCGATTTTAATAGGCTTTATCGTGTACGGAATCGCGATCAAACGCTCTGCCAATTATGAGGAGCTCTCCACCCCTCGTCTGGCTTCCGAGCAAAATTCCCTTTGTATTTCCTACGAACCCTGATCCGACGAAGGGAACTCCACCGTTCACAGTAGCGGCTTCAGGATCTACCTTGAGCGTTCGCCTTACTGCTTCGATATCAGCTTCGGAGGCTAGGGGGTGCACTATAGCGCCATCGTTTGTAGCTGAAACCATGGAACCGATCTGAATGTATGTTGAAATTCGCATTCTTTTGACGGGAACTTCGAGGGTCCTTTCAATAACATGAACGCTTTCGTCGTTGAACACGTCGGAAGCCACGGCTCCGTTGTCGTTGGCAGAAATCAGATTCCCGACCGATGTGAATCTAGAATTCAATTTTTCGACACGCATTCCGGTTTCTGAACGCAATGAATCGATTTCTTGGTCGTCAGCGAGTCGAGAAACGACAATGCCCTTGTTGTTCATCACCGTCAAAGGCCCCAGTAGTCTAGAACCAGCAATCGAAGCGTGAATTAATTCCCCCTTCAATACGGATGCAATCTTTTCGCTTTTCGTAGGCGCGAGTCCCCGAGGCACGAGAGAGTAACCATCGTTTGCCCTTACGAAAATTCCAATATTTGGGCTTCTGTAGATATCAAAAAGTTGTATTTCTGCCGTCACGTAACATGTCACACTGAAGAAATGCTGCTCAGCCAAAAATTAAGCTGGAAAAAAGTTCGAGTGCTCGCTATCGCTATGTACCTTTTTCCGTGAAGCGCTCGCTGGACCATCCGAGGCATGTAGAGTAGATCCGAAGGATAAGCGATATCTATGAAAGAAATTGGTTCTTAAAGCTCCGCAACTTGAGAACCGGTTCGATCGGAAATAGGGACGCTGAAACATTAGTAAACACTCTGCCAGAGCCCAAAAAAAGCATTCTGCGAACAATTCGATCGAAATTGCTTTCGCTTGGATTCAGCGAGGAAGCAGATTATGATGCTATCAACATCGAGTCATATGTCGCATACTCAGCTCGAGGAAAGAATAGATTTTTTCTGAAACACAAATGGGAGGTCGTTGTAGTATTGATGCTGGAATCGGAGACCGAAAAACAGGAAGTAGAAATGCGATTTCCCGAACTTTTGAACAAAGACTATGAAAAAAGTGACGACTCTACAATTTCGTTAAAGCTAGATCCACTGCGGGAAGAGTTAGTAATTTTTGAACTAGCAGAGTACTTTGGTCCACAAGAACAAACGGCCCCGGATTAGGAAATTGCTTAAATAACTTCAAGCTCTCATTACCTGAGGGTTCACGTTTCGAACGCATTTTCACCGCTGAAGCTCGTTTTAGCTGACGGCGAAATTTTTGAAGGACGTTCCATTGGCCGAGGGGGATCCTCTCCCGTTGTGGGAGAGGTTGTTTTCAACACTGGAATGGTCGGATACACGGAAGCAATGACCGATCCGTCCTACGCCGGACAACTATTGTGCTTCACATATCCTCTCATAGGTAATTACGGCGTTCCCGATTATCTTCAGGACGAATCAGGGATAATTCAAAACTTTGAATCGTCGAGCATCAAAGTCAAGGGAATTATCGCCGATAGTATTTCCGAAGAGCCAAGCCACTTTGAGTCAAAGCGCAGTCTCACGAGCTGGCTCGATGCCGAAAACATTCCCGGAATACAGGGATTGGACACGCGGGAGCTGACGATCCACCTTCGCTCGAGAGGAGTGATGATGGGCGCGATTGCAAGTTCGGTGAAGGAAGCTAAGGCGTTGCTTGAAAAAGCCCCCGATTACTCTACTTTGAATCTTTGCGATTCCGTTTCCACAAAAGAAGTGAGGTCGTTCGGCAAAAATATCAGAGGACGTATTGCCCTGATCGATTGCGGAGTGAAGCTCAATATTATACGCTCGCTTGTGCGGAGAGGCTTCGAGGTTGTCTGCCTTCCGTATGACGCTAAATATGAGGAGATAACGTCGATCAAGGCCCGAGGCGTGGTATTCAGCAATGGTCCTGGAGACCCCATGGCATGCAAGCCAGCAATCGAACTGAGCGCGCTCGCGGTTCAAAACTCAATGCCGCTCCTGGGAATCTGCCTTGGCACTCAGATTCTAGCCTTATCGCAGGGCGCAGAAACTTTCAAATTAAAATACGGACACAGGGGCCAAAACAAGCCTTGCGTTGATCTTAGGCTCAATCGATGCATGGTAACAAGCCAAAATCACGGCTATTCGGTTCTGCCTGAATCGCTTGAAGGAACCGAACTCGAACCTTGGTTCATCAATGCAGATGATAAAACCATCGAGGGTGTGATTCACAAGTCAAAGCCTTGCTTGGCGGTGCAGTTTCATCCAGAGGGTTCGCCAGGGCCGCTCGATCCTTCCTATGTGTTTGATATATTCGCCGAAAAAATAGCGAGCTGAAGACAATGCCAAGGGATCATAAAATCAAAAAGGTTCTGATCCTCGGGAGTGGCTCGATAAAGATCGGCGAGGCGGGGGAATTTGATTATTCCGGTTCGCAAGCTCTCAAGGCATTGAAAGAGGAAGGCATAGCAACTATCCTCGTCAATCCGAACGTGGCAACCATTCAGACAGATCCGAAACTGGCTGACAAGGTATACTTTCTGCCTGTTACAGTTGATTACGTCGAACAGGTCATAAAAGCCGAGCGACCCGATTCCATTTTGCTTAGCTTCGGAGGACAGACAGCCCTAAACTGTGGAATTGAACTTTCTCGCTCTGGCATACTTGCCAGATATGGAATCAGAGTACTCGGAACGCCGATTAAGGGGATCGAGCTCACGGAGGATAGGGATCTCTTCAAGCGCACCATGCTTGGTGCTGGGGTCGAAGTTCCGGAGTCGAAGGCAGTTTACTCCATAGAAGAAGCAAGGGAGGTTGCAAAGAACATTGGTTATCCGGTGATTGTGCGAGTTGCATTTACCTTGGGTGGCAGAGGCGGAGGAGTCGCATTCAACGAATATGAACTGGACAATATAGCAGAGAAAGGTCTCGCGAACAGCATCGTTAACCAGGTGCTTATAGAAGAATACGTGGGATCGTGGAAGCAGATCGAGTACGAGGTAATGCGCGACGCTCGAGGAAATGCAGTCACTATTTGCAACATGGAGAACACGCTCGCGATGCGCGTCCACACGGGAGACAATATTGTTGTCGCGCCTTCTCAGACAATTACTAATCAGGAATTCCACTTCCTTCGCGAGCTCTCGATAAGAGCAGCAACGGCATGTTCGGTAGTTGGGGAGTGCAACATTCAATTTGCCTTTGATACGGTTTCGAAGCGCTATTACGCAATCGAGATCAACGCAAGGCTGTCAAGATCTTCGGCCCTTGCTTCCAAAGCAACAGGCTATCCGATAGCCTACATTGCGGCGAAGATTACGCTCGGATACGAATTATCGGAGCTAACAAACAAAGTAACCGGGATGACCTCTGCGTGCTTTGAGCCCGCGCTCGATTACATAGTCTTGAAAATGCCACGATTTGATTTCAGAAAGTTCGACAGAGTTCGACGCGAGCTAGGCACTCAGATGAAATCAGTCGGAGAAGTCATGGCGATTGGAAGGTCTTTCGAGGAAGCGTTGCAGAAAGCCATTCGAATGCTCGACATAGGACGAGACGGGCTCATGGACTACAAATCCCTCGGTTCTCTCGAGCGGATCGAAAACTCTCTGGTCCATCCGACCGACGAGATCCTGTTTCACGTTGCGGAAGCTCTGTCTCTTGGATTTTCAATTCAGCGGATCACCCAACTTACATGGATAGATCCTTGGTTTGTCTCGAAGATTAACAACATTGTCCAAGCCGATAAGGATCTTGTTGCCTTGCGAGGCAGTAATCTCGAATCCATTCCTGTAGAGACACTCACGGTAGCAAAGAGGCTGGGTTTTTCTGACGCATGGATAGCAAGAAGAATCGGACTGCCTGAAGATCAAGTTAGGGCGCTTCGGAAAAAGATTGTCCCTGGACCTTTCGTCAAACTGGTGGATAGTTTGGCTGCGGAATGGCCTGCCGTTACGAATTACGCCTATACGACTTACGACGGTCGAAGGCATGACATTGACTTCGCCCAGAAAAACACCGCATCGAGCGACATCCTATTTTTACAAGAGCAGAAGGCTAGGAAAATTATCGTGCTCGGCGCCGGTTGCTACAGGATAGGCAGCTCAGTGGAATTCGATTGGTGCACTATGAATATGGTGTGGGCGCTGCAGAACAGAGGTTGCCAGGTTATCGTCGTCAACTGCAATCCTGAAACAGTTTCCACTGATTACGATGTGAGTGATCGACTGTATTTTGAAGAGATCACCATTGAAAGAATCCTCGACATTTGGGAATACGAACAAGCTGATGGACTTGTTTGCTGCGTCGGCGGACAGATAGCAAACAACATGATGCCCAAACTGGCTAGATACGGCGTCTCGCTTCTCGGAACTTCGAGCGATGATCTGGACAGAGCAGAAGATAGAGCAAAGTTCTCTGCACTTCTTGATAAGCTCGAAATATCCCAGCCAAAGTGGATCGAAGTTACAACTAGCAACAAGGCGCTTGAATTTGCTAACGAAAATTATCCGATCATGGTTAGACCATCGTACGTCCTCAGCGGCGCCGCGATGCGGGTCATTTGGTCCGAAAATCACCTGGAAAAATTCCTGAAAACCGCCGCAGAGGTTTCGCCCGATCATCCGCTCGTAATTTCAAAATTCATATTGAATGCGAAAGAAGCAGAAATTGATGCTGTAAGTGACGGCAAGAACGTGCTTCTCGGGGCCATAATCGAACATGTAGAGCGGGCAGGGGTCCACTCCGGCGATGCCACGATGATGATTCCGCCTGCCGGGTTGAGAGACGTGGCTCTAGAAAAGATCAAGGACTACACTCGAAGAATAGCACTTGCGCTAAACATCCGAGGCCCCTTCAATGTTCAGTATATAGTGAAGGGAGACGAAGTGCTTGTAATCGAATGCAATTTGAGGGCTTCGCGCTCAATGCCTTTTGTCTCAAAAATGAAGGGCGTCAATTTGATGGATGCAAGCGCTGATGCTCTGCTCGGAAAAACTATCGATTTACACTTGGCCAATGTGCCTCCTGTCTTCAAGGTTGGAGTCAAGGTTCCGCAATTTTCGTTCATGCAACTCGAGGGGGCGGATCCTCTGCTTGGGGTTGAGATGCAATCCACGGGAGAGGTCGCCTGCTTTGGTGAAACTTTCTTTGATGCATTTTGCAAGGCTCTCGTCGCCTCGGGATTTAAGATTCCAAAAAAAGGCACCGTTTTCGTCAGCGTAGGAGGGAAGGAGCTCAAGAAAAAATCACTGAACGCGGTGAGGAGGCTGGCAGAACTCGGCTACGACGTATCCGCTACCGAGCATACCGCAGAATTCCTGTCAAAGCACGGAATAGCGAATATTTCTGTTCTCTACAAAATTAGCGAAAGGGATCGCAAGCCAAACATCGGAGACTACCTAGCCGGTCGAATGCTCGACCTAATCATCAACATCCCGGGAAGCATTGCACTTGAAAAATACGGAGACATGGAGGAAGACGAATATAGAATTCGTCGCAAGGCAGTGGAGCTCGGAATTCCCGTTCTCACTAACCTAGAGAACCTAGAGGTTTTTGTAAAGGGACTTTCCTGGCTGAAAGAACGGGAGATTACAATATCTCCTCTCATATCGAGAGACTTTCAGAGGGGGTAGTCGTTGAGCTCGATCTAAATACAAAGGAGAAATTGGGAATAAGATTTCAAAAAATCATTTTAACAAGTTGGCTAAACCTACAGTTCGGGACTCGGCATGACATCCGAACTGGTTGTACTTTTGGTCACCGGGCTTGCCGGAGGCCTTTGCGTGCCCATCCTGTGGTATCTGCGAAAACTTACCACGCTGAGAGTGGTCTTCGTTCTTTTCGCAGTCGATATAGCAATGACTATTGAAGCGGCATTTTACTCAGATTTGGTTCTAATCGCCGTTTTGCACGTCTTCACGATACCCGCGTTTTTTGCTCTAATTTACTTCGACCTCGTGAAGCAGCATAGATCGTATTCCCGCTGCTTTGTATGCGGAAACAAAGTCGCCAACCATGAGGCCGAAACTGTAACTCGAAAAATTGAAGGGCAGCCGCAGGAATTCTTGGTTCACAAGTCGTGCATCAGCGTTCAGAATGATGAGAGAAAGGCCTTTTCGAGCAACCTTTTCAAAAACGGAGTATCGAAATAGAAAATTAATCGATTTTTTAGCGATATATAGGGCCTGATTGATCCTGTTCAGAGCTTGACTTTACCATCTTCTGGTATTGGTCAGTAATTTCACTCAGTTCTTTGTTCAATTGTTCAACGTTCTGCTGTAGCACCTTTGTTTCTATGTTCAGCCCGTACACGGAATTTAGGGCGTTAATGATAGTAAGAACGGCACCCGGATCCGGAACAGTTATCGAAGTCTGCGTAAGCAGAGAAATTGCGGATATCCTTCGCGAAAGGCATTCGCTCAGTAAACTACCGCCCATTCCCATAATAAGCGCAGCCTGAGCGTTTTCCACGCCTTGACTGCGTAGCTTTTCGCCTCGAGCTGCATCAGCGACGCCGAGCGCCTTTCGCTCTTCTGGAAGACCCTGTACCGGAATCCCATCAAGCACTACAAGCTCTTTCGGATGGATTTTCTCCAGCCAATCTAAGAGTACAAAAGACACTTCGTAGAGACCGGTGAGTCCAATTGGAACTTCGCAAATTGAAACGACTATCTTCCCTTCGGCGTCGCAGTATATTCTGAATGGGTGCCTAAGCTTTCCGCCGACGAAGACCGCAACAGGAGGAATATGAGACGAGCGCACATGCGCTATTTCATGCAAACCAAGCTGTTCGATAACATAGCTGGCTGAAATCACGCCGACAAGGCTCGGGCCTGCAAATCCGCCAATCACCAAAGGATCTTGAAATTTGGATTTCCCAAATTCCACGACGCGACTGTCGAAAAGGTGCTCTCCTGCAGACAAGTCGTATCCCTTTGAAATCCTAAGAAAGAAAATAGTTCAAAAACAGAAGATGGCGAAGAAGCGAGATGGCTCGGGGATTGATCAAGAAGTAGCAGCAGTTTCTTTTCGGCTCTGGCGTGTCCGTCGTCTTTGCTCGCCGCGAGCAATACCGCCTTTTCGTGCTACCGAAAGTCTAGTTTCTGAAGACGCAGCCTGTAATCCTCTTCGTTGATGGGGGGCTTCTCCGCCCGCTTTCGCCACCCGCTCCCTTGTTTCTTCCGAAGCCGAGGCTAGCCCTCTTTTACTCATACTCTGTTCTTGTTGCTGGGACAAGTGGACCACTCAAATTAACTATTGCTTTGGCTCTATTTAGTGCTTGTGAAATTTGACTCTATGTGGAGCTCGTCTTTCCTAGGGTCAACTTAGCAATAATCTTTATTCCCAAAGCAAAAAGATGATGATAAGTTTCTAAGGATCATTTAGAGTGAAAATGCATCTTTTCGGGCTTCGTCAGTTGCTGAAAGTCAAACGAAAGAGCAGTTCCTTTGAAACTGATAACAATAGTTAAGATGGAGAAGGGGAACTTAAATTCCATTGAACAGCTACAGTCTCGCTGATCCGAGCAACCAGTCTCCGCGCTCGTCCAAAAGAGCTAACGAGCTGGAAGAAAATGACCACCTTTTCTACATGTTCACGGATGCTGCTGAAAAGCAGCAAAGAATCTTTCGCCTGTTGGATTCTCTGCTTTCAAGCTCTCGCACCTCGATTTTATACATAGCAGGCAAACAAGGGGTAATGGGGATTCGTCTGTCGATGAAGGACTTTGGAATAGACGTGGCGCAGTATCAAAAAGAAGGAAAACTGAAAATCGCGGATTCAGAAGAATGGTATCTGACGAAAGCGCGCCAACCTGTCTTCAAGCCTCTTGAAGAGATTATGGCAGAAGTTCTACGACTGGCTGGCTCGGCTAAAGAAGCCGGATTTGCTTATGCCACTATAATCTCTGAAACGGATATGCTCGTGAGGAAAGGATTCCTTCAGCAGTATCTTCTTCTTGAAAAAGAAATCGCGGAACTGGTGAGCAAGTCCACTGCTGCTTTTCTATGTGCCTATGACGATAGAGAACTTCAAGCGAAGGGGCTGCAAGAAAGCGAGAGCCAAATTTCCGCTCTCCATTCTTCCCGCTTGAGCGACTAAAAGTCGGGCGGCAGCTTTCCGCTTGATCTGAGGAATTCTACCTGGGAGACGGTATAGCGCCAGATAATGTCGCAGCGATCGTTGTTGCTGAAATCCCACGGGACTAGAAGCACTACATCTCCCAATCGTATCCAGACTCTTCTGCGTATTTTCCCTCGAATCCGTCCAAGCCTTGTCTTGCCATCAGCACACTTTACCATGAGGTGATCACTGCCGACGAGCTTCACGACTTGACCGTACATTTCTCCTTCCTGAGGAAGGACCATTTCCTTGAGCTGTGCTTCATTCAGAACTTTTCTTTTTCCCATTTTTTATCTACTCCTTTTGCAATGTCAAATCTTGATCCCAAGGTTTTTCCATCCGAAATCCTTGAGATCGGAATAATCAAAGACCGAAATGTCTCGGTCAATATACCCCACTATCATTACATGCTTTCTATCTTAAATTTCTTTACCAGAAGGATTGTGTTCCCATCGCGGATCTTCAGCACCCTTCTGGACGTCTTCAATGATCAAAGAGATTTTTTCACAAAATCGATTCCTTAAAGACAAATTCATTAATTCTTAGATGAAATCAAATGTCTTCATTTTGAGGGGAGACGGAGTGTATTCAACGTATTCTAAAGGCTCGTCCCAGCTAGCGTTCATCCAGCCCTGAAAGAGCCTTTTTTGCATTTCTGAGGCGCTCTCAATTTTGGATATCCTGTGTTCGAACTGAGGTGCATCTGCAACTTTTGCACTCAATGTGTGCATTACCCCATCTCTTGCTACGAGCAGCGAGATCTCTTCGTTCGGCTTGCTGTTTGCAATCAGAAATGGAAGGGTCAAAGAGTCAATTCTGAAATTGTTGACCGCCACGATTTCGTCCCCCGAAGCGATTCCGCCGGATTCTGCGGGGGAACCGAATAAACGAGACGCGACGATAACCCGCCCGCTTTCGGTTCTTGTTTTGAATCCAAGATAACCCTTGGGTTGTTCCTTCTTACTCTTTGTGTCTAGCCTCAACCCAGCGTACTGGAGATACTTGTCAAAATCGACCGGCTCACGGCCCCGAACCCGAGAATCAAAGATTAGCTTGACTTCTGCAGGCGAACCAAGCTCGGTGCAGATTCTTTCTAGCTCTTCTTCGGAGTAGCCTCTGCTTTCTTTCACGAATGATTCATTGTACAATTTCTTTAGGGCGTCATCGAGTGTTCTTGAATTGTTTGTATATTTTCTTATCTCCATGTCGAGCATCCAGCCGATAACCGCACCTTGCTGGTAGTAAGAGCTATGCACGTTGACGCTGTTTTCGTCTGGCCGGTACTGCCCTATCCACGTATTGAAACTCGATTCTTCAGCGCTTTCATAGCTTGAGCTAGGCAGGGACTTTAGGTAATCAATGTTGAGGCAAAGGGCGTCGAAGTAATCTGCAGGTGAGTATATGCCAGCCCTTCTGAGGATCAGGTCATCATAATAACTCGTTATTCCTTCGGCTATCCACAGGCTTTTCGTATAAGTCTCGGTAGAATAGTTGAAAGGACCTAGTCCACTTGGCCTCATTCTTTTAACATTCCAAGCGTGGAACAGCTCGTGGCTGAAGAGACCCAAAAGCAAGTGGTATTCCTGTCTGGGCATAAGGCGGTAGCGGGGAACTATGCAGTGCGTACTGCTAAGGTGCTCTAAACCTCCTCCCCTTGGACCAGCAGCAAAATCAACTAAGAATAGATATCTCCTGTAAGGTATGGTTCCGATAACGCGCCACGTTTGATCGACTATTTTCTTCAAGTCCGAAACGAATTCGTCATTGTTTATTGTTCTAGATCCAAATAGAGAAACTTCGTGTGCCACGCCTTCAACTTCGAAAGTTCGAATCTCCTGATTTCCGAGTTCCAAAGGAGAATCTACCAGAATGTCGAAATTAGGTGCTGTGAAGGTACTAGAGTTGTGTCCATCAGGCGCTGCTACTGAATCAAGTGAAGTTGCAATTTTTGACCAATTTGAAGGAAGATTGATGGTCAAGTAGTGTTCCACATTTTCCAACCCCTCAATATACATGAACACGCTCGCTCCGTTGATTACACCGTGAAATTCATCGAGGTAGCTTGTATCGACGGTGTATTCGAATGCATAAACCCTGTACGTGATCTCTATAGCCGACTTGGCTTCGGGAAGCTCAATATTCCAGATGTTCTTTGCAGATTTGTATGAAACTAGAGGAGTACGGGTCTCCGCGTCAACCGCTTTAAAATCCAAGACGTTGCGAGCGAATTCTCTGATCAGGTAAGAACCCGGAGTCCAGGACGGCATCACGGCATGCACGATGCCATTAGATCTATTGGCGGAGCTAATTGGTGACTGTATCGTCACTTCATAATAATGAGTCTCGGGCTTCATGCTTACCGAGTAACGTAGTTGAGCGACCATTTGAAAACTGCGAATTAGTTAAAGAATTTCGAAATTATGCTTATCTACCCCTACACTTTGTTTCGGTAAATCTTTCATCTTACGAAGTACCATGGAATTTCATGCCGTTGCACTGCCCATTTTGCCACGCCAGCGAGGACGGCCGAGTTGAAGCTCAGGATGAAAAAGGAGAGAAAGTCATTCTAGTGATGTTCAAGTGTCCCTTTCATTACCGCTTCCCTGCGAACATGTTTGGAAGCCAAACCGGAGATGAAAGCGCTCAGCGATTTCTGGATGAGTGGAAGGAATCGAATGGCGATGATTGGCTTTCCTCAATAGGACCGGTTCTTGGAGAAAGAGAGAGGCGGAATATGAAGAAGTCCCATATGTGCTTGGCACAAGCATCTTAACGATCAAGACGTGCTTACCCTTCAAGGTCGTTTTCTAGTGACAAAATAATGGACAAGAAGCCAAACCACCTAATTCACGAAAAGAGTCCGTACCTTCTCGAACATGCATACAATCCGGTGAACTGGTACTCTTGGGGACAAGAAGCATTCGATGCTTCGAAGAAGGAGAACAAGCCAATTTTTCTCAGCATTGGCTACTCATCATGTCACTGGTGTCACGTTATGGCTCGAGAGTCGTTCGAGGATGATGACATCTCTCGCATTTTGAACGAGAATTTTATTCCAATTAAGGTCGACCGCGAAGCACGTCCCGATGTGGATGAAATATACATGAAAGCAGTGATTTCCATGACCGGATCTGGCGGCTGGCCGCTGTCCGTATTTCTCACTCCAGAGCTCAAACCATTTTACGGCGGCACTTACTTTCCTCCCGTTCCAAGAGGAGGAATGCCAAGTTTCCCTCAACTTCTCATGGGAATAAGCAGAGCCTGGAAATCCGATCAAGAAAAAATTGTCGAGTCTTCCAAGCAGTTAGAGCAGTCTATCAAGAATTCGTACACCTTCGCCCCCAAAAATGGCTCGAAACTGAACGAAGCGGTATTCGATAAATCCTACGCTTCGCTGTCTTCCGCATTCGACGAGGATTATGGAGGGTTTGGATTCTCTCCAAAGTTTCCTACGCCGAGCAATCTTTTCTTTCTCTTCCGTTACTATCTCCGAAACAAGACGCAAGCACCGCTGATTATGGCAGAGAAAACTCTCGAAAGTATGGCCAACGGCGGAATCTGCGATCACATCGGTGGAGGATTTCATCGGTATTCCGTCGATAGACAGTGGCTAGTTCCCCACTTTGAGAAGATGCTCTACGACAATGCCTTGCTTTGCCTCGGGTATACTGAAGCGTATCAGCTAACGAAGAAACCAAATTACCTTCGTGTAGCGGAGCAAATTCTCGAATGGACTATTAGGGAGATGACTGCGCCTTCGGGCGCATTTTTTTCGGCGCTGGATGCAGACAGCCCGGAAGGCGAGGGCGCATTCTATGTTTGGGACAGGAGCGAAGTATCCCAAGCAGTTGGATTAAAGAACATTCCAAACAGTGGAAGACTCGTGGATATTCTCTGCGATTATTATGGGGTGACAGATCAGGGCAATTTTGAAGATGGACGTACTATTCTGACAAGGTCTGCAGATCGAATTGCTGAAATCGAAAAAAAGTTCTCGATTTCAAAAAGCGAGTTGAGTACAGAATTGGAAAGAGGACGATTAGCGATGCTCAATTACAGGAGCAACCGGCCGCGTCCTAAAACCGACGATAAAGTCCTGGTTTCATGGAATGGTCTTATGATCGCTGCATTCGCCAGAGCTCACGAAGTGTTTGGAGTAGACACATACCTATTGAGCGCGAAAACGGCAGCTGACTTTATTCTGGAAAAAATGTGGCAAAGAGAAAGCGGCAATGGGTTGAAGCATTGGTTTCGAGAAGGACTTGTGATGGACATGGGAACTCTCGAAGATTATGCATTTCTCATCTTCGGCCTGATTGAGCTTTACGAGGCAAGCTTCGACGCTGGTTATTTGTCAAAAGCAGTCGATCTGGCAAAAGAAATGATCTCTAGTTTCGAAGATGCACGACAGGGCGGTTTTTTCATGACCGATGACAAGACGAGAGATCTTATTGTAAGACCGAAGGATGCCTACGATGGTGCACTCCCTTCGGGCAATGCAGTTGCGGTCTTGTCTCTTCTCAGACTTGCGAGACTAACCGGCAACGAGGAGTTCAGGCAATCCGCGGAAAAGTCACTCGATGCGTTTAGTCCTTTGATTGTAGAACGCCCCACCTCCTATGTCTTCTCGCTTGTAGCGTTCGACTATCTGATTTCTAAAAGCCAAGAAATAGTCCTAGCCGGGTTGCGCTCCTCGAAGGAATTTCTCTCAATGCTTCAGGTTGTCCGGAACGAATTTTCACCGCACTCTGTACTTGCTTACGCCGAACCCGGGAGAGAAGCGTTAATCCCTCTCATTGAGGGCCGGATTCTAGAAGGCAACGGGGCAAAAGCTTATGTTTGTACAGATTATACCTGCAAGCTCCCGTCGAATACTTCCGAGGAATTGAAAGCAGCTTTGGACACAAACTCCGAGAGGGAGAAACTAACTTCGATAGATCGCTGACCGAGTTGCCTTTATAAGAACCCTTTACGCGATTTCTTCCTTCGGAAAAATGCGAAGGAAGCACGAATACGCCCCAAATCACCTGTCTTGGGGCATATTTTATCCTGCACCTGCTTTTATAGGCAACTTGACGGCAAGGATAATGTCAGGACTGCCTTAACTTCCCGATTCTTGAAGGAAACTGAGCTTGTGGTAAATTGCGTTCGACTTTCCCTGCTATATGAGGCCGCTAGAATTGAACAAAAAGAAGCGATCAGAGGAAGAAATGCAATCTTCGAAATTAGAAGCCGCAGGGGCTGCGCAGGTCAGCGTGCACGCAAATTCTTCCGAAAAGCGCGAAGTCCGTGTAAAGCTCAGTTCCGGAATTATGGAGGAACTCATGGACAAAGCATACATCAGCGTCTACGACCCGTTTCGAGAATTAATTGCCAACAGCTACGATGCTAACGCATACAAGGTGAGAATCGAGGTCGAGAACGAATTTACTTGCTTCGTCGATGACGACGGCTACGGAATTTCCGATTTCAACTCCTTTCTTACGAAAGGAATGACCGAAAAACGAGAGAGCCGAAAGGGGACTTCAGAATCTGGTCGGCTCCTCATCGGGGAGAAAGGACTAGGTTTCTTGTCGGTCTTCAAAATTGCGAAGGAAGTGGACGTGTATTCTCGTCCCGGGCCCAAAACTTGGCATGTTCATCTTACAGATGAAATTATTCGCAATTCTATCGACAGCGGAGAACCGATTCCGATCGAGGACGCAGGAGACTTTCTCACATACGGCACAAGGATATACCTCCGAAAGCTGAAGAAATCCTTCAGCACGGCAAAACTCTACGAGTACGTCTGCGTTGCTTTTGCCCCAATCCTGACTTGGCAGTTTCGCATTCTTGTTAACGGGAACGAAGCTATCGCGCCGGAAATGCCTGCGGGGATCTTGCACGAGAAAAGTGGCGAAGGCTTCCAGATCGCCCTAGTTGATCCTTACCGCATTGAGGACAGAAAACCTGTAAGATTCTACAACAGGGGCGTTCTCGTAAAACGCGAGGTAGTGGCGAAGCGACCAACCTTGACGGGATACCTGAACACGGACTTAACTTTGGTAACGGGGAGAGGAGCCTACGTAGAAGATGACCAGTACCACAAATTCAAAAAGTCGCTCGACACACTGGTGGAAAGCATTCCCGATGTTCCGCACTACTCAAACGTACTGGTCCAAAAATCACTCAACAAACTCGCAAGAGTCCTGGAGAAAGCGCTGTCAACGGTAGACATCCCGCTTCCAGCAGAGTACAAAATCCTGAACGAAAGCCAGCTCGCTCAGATGCCCATGCTGAACGATTTGCCCAAAAAATCGAAGGAGAAGATAAGGCAGATAAAAATAATCACGGGCGCGCCGAGGTTGCCTCGAGAAGTTCGGGCTGCCAGAACCACCTTCGGAACGGTAACGGAAGCCCAGCTCAGTCCATCCGACCTTCCCGTAATGACAACCCAGGACTCAATCATTCTCAACTTGTCTCATCCTCATATTTCACAGCTCGCCAGCATTCCTGGAGCCTACAGGGACTTGACTCTGATGACCTTTGTCGCGGAGGGATTCGTCGATCTCCTAGGGACCAAAAACAAGGAAGAATACAAAGAAATGACCGACAAGGTTGTGCGTGAGATGCTAAGATTGTACGGGTCAGAAATCAAGAAGGAGCAATCCCTTCCGAAGAAGAACTCGGAAGCAAAGCTTTCAGATTCGAAAGCCGAATAGGAATCTTCGACTGTGACCAAAACTTCTCGGACCGAGCGTTAAACACAACCTCTACCGTTTAGTTCATTCGATTATTAAGGGCCAAAACCAATGCCCTTGGTTTTTGCATGTGTTGCGCCTCACGGAGGCGAGCTCATTCAGTTCTTATGCCCCAACCCGAAGATCGTGCAGCGTTTTGAAAAGCTGCGACTCGGAATGGAAAAACTTGCCTTTTACCTGAAGCAAGCAAGACCCGATACAATCGTGATTGCCAGTCCCCACAATTTGAGGCTCTGGAAAAACATTGGGATTTCTTTTTACGAAAATTCTACCGGTCAACTACAATCCGAAAATGTCACTGCGAAGAAAACTGTTCGAGTAAGTGCAAAGTGCGACGCACAACTAGCACGTGAGTTGTACGACCGCTGCTCTAGGAAAGGGCTTCCCGTCGTCGGCGCTAACTATGGCACTTTTGAAGGCCCTACGTCCGATCTTCCCATGGATTGGGGAACCCTCGTCCCTCTTTGGTTTTTCTTTCATGCTAACTCGAAGAATCCGCCGAGAAAAGTATCACGAGCTGCGCCGAGGGTTGTAATTGTTACTCCGTCGAGGGAAATTCCTCTTACCGCAAATGCAGAATTCGGTCGACAAATTGCGTTTCTTGCCAAAGCAAAAAAAGGCAAGAGAATCGCTTTCGTCGCGAGTGCCGACCAGGCTCACGCTCACAGCAGAAAAGGACCGTACGGATACCATTCGGCGGCTGGACAGTACGATAATTCTGTTATCGAAGCGGTGAAAGAGAATAGATTGAACTCGTTGTTAGGCCTAGATCGAAGAATCGTTCAGAAAGCCAGTCCAGACAGCCTATGGCAGCTCGCCATGCTATCTGGAGTCGCTGAAGTCCAGAAAATGAACTCTGAATTACTTTGTTACGATATCCCGAGCTATTACGGAATGTTGTGCGCGGCGTTTTTCCCTATTTAGCGGTTACAAAGGACTGCTGATACCGACGCTGCAAGGAAAGAATCTATAAATTTGGTTGATTTCCTTGTATTATTGTGTCTCAACAGCAAGCTCCAGTTAGTTCCTCAGCCGTAGTTTCAATAACCGAGCAAGTGCAAGAGGAAAAAATTTCGCTTCTTTCCGGCCTGCCCCTCAAAAGAAAGGAGGATCCGAGATTGGTGAGCGGGAGCAGCCATTATGTAGACGACATCAAGCTGCCCCACATGCTCTACTCCTCTGTCTTACGCAGTCCCTACGCTCATGCCCGCGTTAAGAAAGTAGACATCTCAAGAGCAAGGGCTGATCCTCAAGTTGTTTTAGTTTTTTCAGCGCGCTCACTGCCGTCTATGGTAAAGAATTCTCTTTCCTCAGGAAAGACAAGTGACGGCACTGAGATTATCCGACCGATACTCGCCGAAAACGAGACCACCTACCTTGGTGAACCGGTGGCATTCGTTGTTGCCCGCAGTAGAACCGCGGCGGAAGATGCCCTTGAATTAATTGACGTGAGCTATGAACCATTACCTGCCATAATCGATCCAGAAGAAGCGCTCGAAGAAGGCAGCCCCAAAGCACGACTGGGTTTAAAGTCAAACCTGGGAGCCAGCGAGAGGAGAATAGTAGGTGACGTAGATTCAGCCTTTTCAAAAGCGTCGGTGATCTCCAAGGTCAAGCTACTGAACCAGAGGCTCGCTCCTAGTCCTCTAGAACCACGCGCGTGCCTTGCCTCGTACGATTCAGGAAGCGAAGTCCTGAATCTTTGGATCTCTACTCAGGGGCCTTTTCAAGTAAAATCCGATATTGCTGACATTCTGAATATTCCCGAAAACCAGATTCGGGTGATTGCGCCTGAAGTTGGAGGAGGCTTTGGGGCGAAAATTACTCTTTATTCTGAGGAGGTTCTGGTCTGCCTAGCTTCGATCGAGCTTTCATCACCGGTAAAGTGGTTCGAAAATCGCTCGGAAAACCTGCTTTCGATGACGCACGGCAGAGGACAGAATCAATGCGTCGAAATTGCTGCTGATGAAAGCGGCCGAATTCTGGGGCTCAAAGTAAGAATAATTGGCGACGCAGGATCCTGCCTCACTGAAGGCTCGACGGATGCCACATTTACGCTGAGAATGGCACCGGGTTGCTATGTTATTCCAGCTTACCTCGGAGAGACTTTGGTTGCCCTAACGAATAAGGTCCCGCATGACGCGTACCGGGGAGCCTCGAGGCCAGAAGCCACGTATCTCATAGAACGCGCGATGGATCAACTCGCGCGTGACCTGCGTCTGGATCCAAGCGAGGTCCGATTCAGAAATTTCATTCCCGCGCAAAATTTTCCGTACAGAACGATAGGCGAGTTTGATTACGACAGCGGTGACTATTCCATGAATCTAAAAAAAGCGCTCGACCTTTCTGATTACGACAGATGGCGCGAGGAACAGCGCCGATCTCGCGGACAGGGTAGGCTCGTCGGAATAGGGCTATGCACTTATGTCGAAATTTGCGCTTTCGGCCCGGAATTCCCTCAGACTGCCGCAATATCAGTTACCAGAACCGGAAGCCTCACCGTTATTACCGGAAACTCACCCCATGGTCAGGGACACGAAACGCCCCTTGCCCAGCTCGTGGCCGACGAGCTCGGGATTCCTCTTGATTCCATTCGTGTTTCCTACGGAGACACGGCTCAGCT
>JASHSF010000197.1 GCA_030036955.1 Nitrososphaerales archaeon | reverse complement strand
TAACGAAGAAGGTACCGTGACTCTTACCGAAGAAGGGGCAAAATCTTATGATGAGCTAGTGGATTGGATTATGCGTTACATTGGAAAAGTACGATTTCCAAAGCTTCCATGACAGCTTTTCTCTTTCCCGATCCATCGCCGCTGTGTCATCTCTAAAGAATCTCATATCCTGCGGCATGGGGAAAAGCCCAATTCCGTGGTGCTAGCTAGCTTCTATTAAGCGCGAGGATCATAATATTGATAATAGTGCCCTAAAGGCCATCGGAGATTGAGCTTACCCGCAAGCTAACCATCAATGCAAAAACTTTCCATCTCTTCACTATTGTGGAGCAGGCTAATATTTCGCGTAACTCAGGGATCACGCAAATACAAAAAGGAAAGCAGGAAAACTTGATTGTATTTTTCTGTTTATTCGTTCGAACTGTTCACGTTAATACGACATCGATAAGCGAAGACTTAAACAGAATCTAATAAGCAAACTGGGTAATAGACGGTTTTTCGAGGAAAATAATTTGAAAATAAAAAAAGTAATTGATCTCAGCCAGACTCTTTACAGCGATATGCCGAGCTGGCAAACCAATCCTGATCTCAGATACGAGCCGATGATCAAGGCTGCCCGGGATATTTTCAACGTTACCGTGATTAAGCAGATGTGCGTGCACACCGGAGCGCATGTCGACGTTCCTTTGCATTCGATCCAGGAAGGGAAAACCATCGACCAGTATCCAATTGATCACTATATGGGCGATGGCGTGGTGCTCGATTTAACATCGAAAGCTCCCGGCTCAGAAATCACGGCTGACGATCTGAAATCCTTCGGGGATGACATCCAGGAAAACGATTTCGTCATGCTCTGCACAAACTGGTCGAAAAGAAGGGGATATAATTCCGACTATCTCTACAAGTGGCCGTTCCCGAACCTTGGGGCTTGCTCGTACCTTATCGAGAAAAAAATTAAAGCGGTCGGAACGGAAGGCATGAGCATTGCTGGCTGGACGGGCAAGGTGCCTGCTCAGGGACCGGTAACTTCGCTTTCGTCTGCGGACATTCACAACAGCTTTCTTAAGGAGGAAATCTTGATTGTGGAGGGGCTCGCAAACTTGAGCGAGATCCTGGACGGCAAAAGGAGCGCTCGGGCATTTTTCATCTGCGCGCCGCTCAATTTTGTTGGGTCGGAGGGTTCGCCCTGCAGAGCGTTTGCGTTGCTAGGAGAATAGTTGAATTTCAATATCTTGATCAATGCGATTTATGCTTCGAGTGGATCTTGTTGATTTTAATCATCGGCGGTTTGAACGGTTTTGTTGGTTCAAACACCACCGAAGCTTTGGTGGAATTAGGGTACGACTGCGTAGTCACCCGCCACAAGAGCGCAGAAGTGCCCGGCTTTCTTAAGAAACACATTGACCAGGGTAAAGTGCTCGTTGAGCAAGCAGATGCAACTTCAATCGCGGACTTGCGAAAAATCGGAGAGAAACACAAGATAGATGGGATCGTGAATGTTGCCGGTGGATTCAAAACTGAAGGTCAAGGTTCCATAGCGGGCCTTATCGGATATCTCGACATGCTGAACAGTACGCTCAGGCTGGCGCAAGAATGGAAAGTAAATCGAGTCACATTTTCAAGTACAGGCGGAATGTATCTTGGAATTCCTGGACGAGTAGATGAAAAGCAGCTCATCTCTCTAGAAAGCCTATTCCCATTGATTGGGTATCACAAAATCGTCGAGGTTGCGAGCAACGAGTTCGCCAAGACGAGCGGCATCAGCTCCATTTGCACTCGAATAACTGGAATGTTTGGTCCCAACCAGGACCCCGGGCAGTTCCAGCTTGTTCCTCGACTGGTCCACGCCGCCGTAAATACGAAAACACCAAATCTTGAAAGGGTATTCAGGGCCAATACAGAAGACTCGATCGCCCTATTTTACATCAAAGACACGGCACGCGCCATCGCAATGCTTCAGACTGCAGATAAGCTTCATTACAACGTTTACAACGTTGGTTCCGAAAAAGAAATTCCGAATCACGAACTAGTGAATGCGATCAAGAAAGTTGTTCCCAACTTTGAGGTAGAGCTTCCTCCGGGACACAGCCCGTATCCTCCATCACCTGTTATGGAGACTAAACGCTTGCAACAAGATACGGGTTTCATCCCAAAGTTCGATACCAATTCTGCGATACAACACTACGTTGAATGGCTAAGAGCTGGAAATCCAAAGTAATCTGACTTTGGAAATTCGTTAGATGAGTTTGTTAGCCACAGAATTGTCAAGCTCAGAGAACACCTGATTGATCCTGCCCGTTCTGGACAGCACTATCAGAGACTGCAAGGTTATCCACTTGTTCGGTTCCCCTGCTTTGTAGAACTTGATTGAGGGTTGTCCGCTCCTTTCCTTCGTACCTCGTGGGACATATTCCGTGAGCCATCTACCATCTTTTTGCATCTTGGACTCAACCAAGTCAAGTGCATCTGACAGTCTTTCATCGGAAGTTATCCCTAGATCAGTCATGAGGCGAAGTCCACCTAAGATGTCGTAATTCACAGGTGGAAAGTGAAGCATTGTCCATTCACTCTTGATTACTTGTCCGCTTCTGTGAGACTTGAAAAGCATGTGCCTTAACAGAAATTCGATTCCGCCTGAAATTGCACCGTTGATCTCTTTCGTTCTCTTGCGCTTTGGGGTTTTTGAAAGACCCCAAAGTGCCATGTAGGTGGAGTAGATCGAGCTGTGCTTTGGGCGCGAGCCGTAGCGGCAGTTCCAACCTCCGTCAGCGATTTGCCGGTCAAGCAGCCAGCGCATCGCTCTTTGAATTCGCAGGTCGTCACATCCAAAGTGGATCAGGACAGCGAGCATTCGTCCGACAATGCATTCTTCAGATCTCTTGTGAGGATTTTCTGGAGCGCTGCACGTGAATCCGCCATCTGGCATATCGTGCATTTGGAGGAATCGATCGCATGCATTCTTGATTTTAGCATCCGCATTAGCTTCTAGCATTGCAAGGAGCTGAAGCTGCCAGACGGTCGCCGAAAATTTTGGTTGATAACATGATTTTGAATTGACCCAGTAACCTTCTGAATTCTGATTATTCAGAATCTGATGTATCCAACCCGATCGAAGCGCTTCTCTTCTGGCTTGAGCGATCTCCTCCGCTCTTGATTTCACCAAGCTCGACAGAGTCAATGCTCGAAGGCTTGGTTCACTTGAGTCGGAAAGCCAGCTAAGCACTTGATCTAGTCTTTGCTTCAATGGATCAAGGGCTTAGGCTTGAGCTAGGCTAAAATTCGTATCGCAGAATGCGAATCATATTTTTGAATTTCGAAACTAGATTAATGAGTCCGTATGCAAAGCGATATCTCAGTGGTAGCAGTGAGATATACTTCGATCCGAAGAGGCTGAAGCTATCAATTCTCTTGATAGGAGATACAAAGGCAATTTGATTGCGTCAATTTTGAAGTTTCTAGCTGATTTGTTGAGCTAGTTTGTTTCTACGTTGGTTATCATTTTGATTGTGAGTTATTCGACCGTGAGTCGTAGTCTTCTTCCATATTTTCGCCTAGCGTTTCTTACTTCAACTTTTTATTTTGGGCTGTTCGTACAGTAGGAGCAGAATGTCTCCTAAAAATGAAAGTTAATGCTGGTTTGATCCTGCTATCTGTAGTACTAGTTTTTACTGCAATGAGTACAATTCTTCAAGTATTGAATGCGTTGAACATCGTAAGTTTTGTCGAAAATTGTGATTGTTATCCAGGTATAACCGAGTGGGGATATCTGGCCAATTTTTTCTTCTTTCTTTTGGTTCTGAATATTTTCATTCTGCCGGTTTATTTTTCAATGATATTGTCAGGGTCAGGAATTTTGTTGTTCATCTGTGGTGAATTTTTTGTTTATTTCTTTGCGATCTTTGCTTTCATTATATCGCAATTGTCCACTCCAACTCCAGATCTTTTTGATGGAGTATATTTTAGCATAATTCCTGTGGCTTCGCTGCTGCTGCTAGGCTGGGTCTTGTGGATACTGCCTCGCAGTTTTGAACTTAGAGGAAACGCGTTGAGAGGAATAAGTTCCTTTTAAAATCTAAATAATCTATTTGTGGGCGTGCCCGATCAGATAGGTTTGTTCTCGTCTGGGGGATTCTTATGTATTGAGAATACAATTCAGAATGAACGTTTGTATAAAATAGTGTGAGTGGACGTGGGTTAGTCCGTCTTGATTGTTAGTGATGTTGTGAGGTTGGATTTCGTTACCTCTGCGGCGAGTTTGTCGTTAAAGCGTAGTCTTCTGCCGTAAATGAGGTCAAGGTGGATGCCGACTTTATCCAGTTTAGTTTTGTCGCCCATTAGAAAAGCTGCGATTGTTGGGTGTATTCTGCTGTCTGCTGCAATGTCTTCGTATCTTTTTCTGAGGTAGTTTGATACGAGTCTTACCTGGTATTCGTTTTTAGCGATTTTTGTGATTTTCTTCCATTCAGCTTCGTGCGTTGGGAATGGACAGTTTCGTTTTGCTTTTGCTGCTCGTTCAATGACTTTCTTCGTAAAATCGATAGGGACGAAGCAAGGGTGATCTACTCTTGCTTTGGAGCGTATTCCGTTGGCGTTTGGTGTTGTTCCCGCTATTCTCACTACTGCGTAGTCTTCGCGTGATAGGTCAATGTCTGTTAGAGGGACTCGGCAAGCGGCTTTGACTCTTTCAGGGACGTACTGTTGCCATTGTATCATGTCTTGTTGTTCTGGTGTGAGTTTAGCGAAGATTTGAAGGAATATTTCTTCGGTGCAGTTTTCTGCTGGTGCGGGAAAGTGTGTGTTTACGCGTGTGTGAATTTGTGCAAAGTTCGCTCGAAATATGCCGAGTATTCGAGAAGCTTTGTGAGAGTTTGTTTTCATTGGTTCTTGGACTTTCATAAAGTCTATTGCTTTTTCGAGGTCGGTTGAGAGTGGGTTTTGCTGTTTGTATTCGATTAGTTTTGATAGGGTGTCTTCTTCTATTGGTAGGTTCATCATTCGAAGAAATGATTTGACGTGGCGTAGTGTGTACATTATCGAGTCTTTTGCAAGGATGCCGTTGTTTCCTTTGGCTGTCTTTAGGAAGTCAAAGTATGTTCGGAGAGCTTGGTCTTTGAGTAGCGTGGCGTTCTCTTGTTGGTAGAAGGTTATTGCTTCTTTGTTTATTCCCTTTATGGTTCTTTTGAATCTGGGGTTGAATTGTCTGTATTTGACTGACGATTTCTCATTTGGTTTTAGTGAGTTGTTTGGTGTGGACTTTGTTAGTAGGTGTTTTAGGTCTGGTGCTTTCCTTTGTGATAACTCGTTAATTTGCGTCTGAGCGCGACTTACCGAGTTATCTTGAGCTTCGGGTCAAGCTCATCGACTGCGCGAACATCGCCAACCGCCCATTTGTGTTGGGCATCCATAGTGTCTTTGAGTCGCGATTTTCCTTCTTCTATCGCCGCAGAGCTCATTACATCAAATGCAATCTGTCCAGAGGGAAAGTTGATGATTATTCTGTTCAAGAACGTTTTACCTCATCTTCTGAAAGATATTCAAGAACGCCGTCTGCAACCACTATCACAGGTCTAGCTTTTGGAATCCCAGAGCAATAAAAAAGTTCCAGCGAGATCCTGGTCTGGAAAAAAGGAACCCCGCAGGGTTTAGCTTCAACTTTGCTTTGCAACCCCGTAAAAGTTCGAGACTTCCATGTAGCAAGAGCCACACCCGTTTGAAGTCGAGTACATGTGAGCGGCGACATGAATGTACATCGGAATGGCATACTCGAAAGGCGAGATGAAAACTTCGGTAATCAGAAGCTTTCCACTAACGAGCCAACGGAAAGTATTTTTCCAATCGATTGAACCGCGGATTTTCAAGCTGTGAACCGTGACTTCGTAAGTATGAGAAGCGTTGTTGTTTAAAATTAGCGGGAATAGCATTTCGTAAGTACCGCTTAAACTTCCGTTCCCGAATTGATAATAGCCGTAGACGCAGTTAGTCTCCGGTCGATAAGTAAATCCGTACTCCGGCTCATTGTAGTTAATCTTGCTTGAGTGTAGCCAGATGGCCATGTTATCTCCAAAATTAGAAGA
>JASHSF010000023.1 GCA_030036955.1 Nitrososphaerales archaeon | reverse complement strand
TCTTTCAAATGTCAATCAGATAGATCACATTTGCTTTTCAGTGCCTGACGTGAGAGCGACGATTGACGAGTTTCGCAAAAGGGGCGTCGAAATCGCTATTGAACCATACAGATTCGAGAAATCAGATTCCGTAATTGCCTTTGTCCGAGATCCAAATGGAATAATGATTGAGCTGATCGAGAGGAAATGATTAGGGCATAATTGCGTTCAGGACTCACCACTGATCCGCTTTCATGCCGTCGTGCGGTTAGGTTCTCATCTAAGCATTTCGAGCTTGGATAATTTGCCGAAAGTCAGGGTAAGCTCGCAAAGTTCGATCAGTGATCCGCATTTTGTTACGTGGATTGTCCGAGCAATGGGACTGCTTTCTTCATAATTGCGATAAATCTCGGGTCATTGCGTAGATAATCGTAAAGAGGCCCTGCATAACCATCCGTTGTGTCGGTTAAGGTGTGGCTCTCCTTTCGTTCAAGGGCTTTTTCCAGAAACTTCAGCGTCTGCTCACTTTCACCCAAAGCTGCATAAATCGGAGCACTATCCCATGTTGGAACTGTGCCCTTCGTTTCCAGCTCTTTGAGGATCATCTTTGCTTGCTCCTTTTTGCCAGACATGGCGTAAGCAATCGCTAGGGGAAATTTGGATGAATGTGGATGCGTATGCGCCTCCAGTTCTCTTTTTTCGAACTCGCTTATCGCCTCGTCAAACCGAGATGTATGCAGATAACACCAACCTCGCCTCCAAAAAAACCATGGGTTATCCCGACCATAGTCCCGAACCTTGATCATAAGCTCTAAGGCTCTGGCATATTCCCTTCTATTGATAAGAGAGTCCGACATGACTTGAATCGCGAATTCCGCGAGTGGGTCCTGCTCTAAAGCTTTCTCGGCTTCTTTTGCTGCTTCGCCTGTCCTCCCAAGCGCAGTAAGTGTGTAGAAAAGATACCCATGCCCTTCGGGGACATTCGGATCTAGTTCAAGGGCCCTTCTTAATTCGCGTTCGGCTCCACCAAAGTCCCTCTTGGAATACAAAATGCCGCTCAACGCTACGTGCGCGAAAGCCATGTCCGGATCAAGCTCGAGCGCTCTGGATGCTGCTCTTTCAGCCTTTGGAAGTTCTTCGTATTTTGAATATGCGAGAGAGAGACTGGCGTAAGAATCCGCTAACCAAGCATACGCAAGCGAAAAGGTGGGATCAAGTTCGATCGCCTTTTCCAAGCACTTGATCCCTTTTCTCACTCCTGCTTCCTCTGTGTACTCATTCAGGGCATAGTAAATTCCTTTCAAATAAAGAGCATAAGCTTCCGAATTCTTCGTTACTATTTTTTCGATTTTTTCCTTTGTTTCATCTAATAAACGAATTTTTAGCGAGTCTGCAACTGTTTGCGCAATTTCTCCTTGAACAGCAAAGACGTCTTTCATTTCTCTGTCGTAAGACTCTGACCAGAGATGATCGCTCGTCTCCGAATCAATGAGCTGAACTGTAATTCTTAGCCTGTCGCCCGCCTTACGCACGCTTCCTTCAAGTATCGTGCCAACCTCCAAGTCCTTTGCGATTTCGTCAATTTTCTTTTCTTTCTTCTTGAACGCCATAACCGAGGTTCTGGCGATAACTTTGAGTCCCTTGATCTTTGACATAGCCGAGATTAGTTCTTCGGTCATTCCGTCCGCAAAATACTCGTCATTTGGATCAGGGCTGATGTTGGAAAATGGGAGGATCGCAATCCTGCGGGAGTCGAATTTTGGCGCCTTTCTTTGCTCTTCCCATGGCATTACGATCTTGAACACCTGAATGGGACTGCTAATATTTTTCAAAGTCTTAGAACCGATACTCGAAATTGGAAGTTCAAACTTGTTTTGGATATGGTCGTACACTTGACGCGTAAGACAGACACCGCCGTCCTCTGCTAGTGCTTCGATCCTTGAGGCTACATTCACGGCGTCTCCTGAAATATCGCCGTCCAATTCAAGCACGTCTCCGACGTGTATTCCGATTCTCAAGTGCAGTCTCTGTTCATCTGATGAGGCGGCGTTGTTGAACTCTTTGATCGCCTTCTGGATGTGGTAGGCACATTCCACGGCTTCCAAAGCACTTCGAAACTCTACGAGAAAGGCGTCTCCAATAGTTTTGATTTCTTTTCCGAAATATTTTCTAAGAATTGGTCTAATCAATTTCCTCTGGTCTTCGACCAAGGTCAGCGAAAGAGATTCATTTCTCTGCCCTAGCGCAGTGTAACCCACCATGTCAGTAAACATGATGGCGGCGAGTCGACGTAGACGGCTTTCTTCCAACTAATCCGTCCCTTGTTAAAAGCAAATTTTTGGTTCCAATTTAAAATCGTTTGGCTGGTACGGAGCTTTTCAAAGACATTCAAAATGCAATTAAAGACATTTGTATCCACCAAAGATTACAAAACCTCTTCCTTTGCCTTGCATCAAGCAAAAAGAGCGCCAGAAAGGATCCAAAGGAGAGGGACACAGGAAAGAGTGATTCAGAAAAAGGGCAAGAAAGATCTTCGACTTGGAGTTCAATCGTTACAGAGGAATGATTGAAATGATCTTTGGATGTATGAAATCGACACTCACAACCTCACAACAAGGTTTTCCGATAAAAAATTCAGGAGCGAACAGGGAAAGATCTAGGCAACGGATGGAACATGAAAGTGCTGGAAAGATTCAGGAGCGCTGCAATCCTTGGAATCAAGATTATGCCAACCACGGAGTTGGGAGACCACCTCTTTCTTCAAAAAAACGTTAAATAATTAACAATGAGTGGCCCACAACCGATGCAAAGCAGCGAAGACGTGATAAAGACTCACTTGGACGCTTATAATGCGCGTGACCTGAATAAGTTTGCCGCTTGCTATGCCCCGGAAATTGTAATTCTTGATGGGCAGGGCAATCAGATAATCAAAGGTCTCGAAGTCCTCCGGGGATTCTACGGGAAGTTGTTTGACCAGAGTCCGGAGCTTCATGTGAATGTCAACACCACCAAGAGAATAGTCGTCGGACAGATCGTTATAGATGAGGAGAGCATATCAGGGATAAATTTTGAGGGGCTTCCAAAGGAGGGCCGCTGGGCAATGGTCAACAGGGTCGCGAATGGTAAGATAGACTACTGCCAGTTTTTTGGTCCGGAGAGTCCCTAGGGGCGAAGAGTTCGTATCCTTTCCCTAGGGCATTAATGCTCTCGCTTCGGGCAATGTAATCCCGCCATCGACTATTATTGACTGTCCGGTTATGTAACTCGATTCGTCCGATGCTAAGAACAGCACTGCGTATGCGACTTCTTTTGGATCGCCGTACCGCTTCATTGGGATCGACTCGGTCATTTTTTTAATGAAATTCTCGCTCACCATATCTTTCATTCCATCAGTTAGAATTTCCCCCGGCTCGACAGAATTAATTGTAATATTGTCCTTGGCAAATTCGATAGCCGCGGTCTTCACGAAACCGGTAAGACCGGCTTTGGAGGCTGCATAATGAGCAATCTTTGGCCATCCGACTAAGGGCCCGGTTATCGACGAAGTAACTACAATCTTGCCATAGCGCTGAGCCTTCATAATCGGGAGGCAAGCCTTTACGGCGAAAAAAGTCCCCCTGAGATTTACCGATTGAACGGCGTCCCACAGCTCAGCTGTCATATTTTCTACCAAAGACGATGCACTGACACCTCCAGCATTCTGGCAAAGAATATGGATTGCGCCGTATCTTTCCTTGGCTACTTGTGCCATGCGAATCATATCCCCCTCTTTGCTCACATCAGCTGAAAGAAAGGATGCTTCGCCGCCACCCGAGCGAATATCTTCCGCGGTACTTCTTGCAGTGTCCTCGTGCAAGCTCACCACGAGGACCTTTGCTCCTTCGACTGCTAGAACTTTGGCGATCGCCTTGCCAATTCCTTTACCCGCACCAACCACTATTGCCACCTTATCTGCAAGTCTTCCAACTCGCGCTTCGGGCATTTACTAAACCTAGGCTATCGCAAAATTCTATATCTCTTAAAACCAATTCCCTCCATGGAATGGTCAGGGCAGTCGGGTTCGGCCGTCGGAATTCTTTCATTAGCGGTGCCTTGATTCCCATGCCCGGCCGTGTGTTCTAATCACATCTTTAGCTCCACTAATTTCTGCTGCGCTAGACTTAAGCTGCTGTTCGAACAGGAATCTTATACCGGCGGCTCAGGTCCTAAGAAAGAAATCTGTCCCAGTCCTAGGATGCACACACCAAATTAAGAACTCAGGAAGCTTCCCATAACGAATTAATCATCGTATGAAAGGATGCCATAAGACAAGCTTTGGCTCGCGAAGCAACCAATTCTCGCAGATCTGCAGAATTCGGCATACGGAACTGGCTGCGAGGAAGCACAGATTCTTTCGAAGCGCCTCGTCCAGCGGAGCTAAACAAGCTAAGGATAGCAGTGCTTCCCTTTACAAGCATGAGTTCAGATCCAGAGGATGAGTTCTTCGCAGATGGCATCACCGAGGAACTGATTTCGACACTCTCCAAAATCGACGGCTTGCAGGTAATTGCCCGAGCGTCGATAGTTCAATACAAGGAGAAAAAAGTCACGATTGGCGCAATCTCGAAAGATCTGATGGTGGGGACGATTCTCGAAGGAAGCGTCAGAAGAGCGCAGGAGCGAATACGAATAAATGCCCGGCTAATTGACGCGCAGAGCGGCGATCAGCTTTGGACCGAAAATTACGACAGAGAGCTCAAAAACGTGTTCGCGATACAGAGCGAGATTGCCGCTCGCGTTGCGGCAAGCCTAAAGCTCAAACTCTTGCCGTCGGAGAAGAGGAAAATCGGAGAACCCCTAAGTCAAAATAGCGAGGCGCATACACTTTATCTTCGAGGGCGGCACGAGTTCCAGAAATTTACGAAGGAAGGCTTTGACAAGGGTGAACAATTTTATCAGAATGCCCTGACTCTTGACCCCAATTTTGCCGCGGCGTACGAAGGGCTAGCCTCAGTCTACTTGGAACTGGCCTTCTTCGCCATGGTACCCGAGAAGGAGTCATATCCAAAAGCTAGAGAATTTGCCGAACGGGCGCTAGAGCTTGACGATACACTCTCGGATAGCCACTATGTTTTGGCTCGAGTGCTCATTGAATACTACTGCGCAATTGCAACGGGCGAAGTTGAGCTGCGCAAGTGCATCAGACTAAACCCGAACCACGCGATGGCCCACCTCCATTACGCCTGGCTACTCTCGTCGCGCTTGGACTTGCAAGGAACGGAGCGAGAAGTCGAAGCCGGAGTGA
>JASHSF010000196.1 GCA_030036955.1 Nitrososphaerales archaeon | reverse complement strand
ATAAGAAGGAGGAATGCCATCTCTAGGGGCGAGTGACACCTCAATCGTCTTGCTTCCTCCGTACCTTCGCTTTAGGTTATCCACGGTGTCCAGAGCCTCAAATCTCCCCTTGTCCATTATAGCCACTCGGTCACAGATGTAATCTGCTTCCTCGAGGTTGTGAGTGGTAAACAGAATCGACAAGCCCTGCTCCTTCGCTTTTTGCTTTAGGAGATCCAGTATTTGTCGGCGGAGGATAGGATCCAAGCCAACGGTGGGCTCGTCAAGAAACAGCAGATCCATATCGTGGATGAACTCCCGCGCTACCTGGAGCCTCCGCTGCTGGCCACCGGACAGATCAAAAGCCCTCATTTTCGCGAACTCATCCAAGCCGAAGGTTTTCATGAGATCGTTTGTTCGCTTTTCCCTCTCGGCTTTCGGAATTCCCCAGAGGAAGCCGTAGATGTCAAAGTTGTTCCTCACTGTTGTGAAATCAAAAGAGCTGTCCTGCTGTATGACGCCAATCCTTTTTCTGATTTCGCGCCCGTCTTTCTTAACGTCGTAGCCGAGAACAGAAACGTCCCCTTTAGTTGCCCGAATAAGCGTCGTCAAGATCTTAATAGTCGTCGTCTTTCCAGCGCCGTTTCTTCCCAAAAGTCCGAAGATTTCTCCCTTATTGACGTTGAACGTAATGTCGCCAACGACATAGCTCTTGCCGTTGTAAGTGTGGGAAAGTCCCCTTACGGAGATAGCGTCATCGTATGTTTTTCCAAAGGAATCGCTCAAATGTTGTTGCTACCTCCGAAGATCTTGTGCAAACGGGAAAACTGTCCTTCTACCCGTATAAGGAAATAGTCTTCGGATTTAATTCATGCTCACTAGTGTAAATCACAATTTGTTATTACTGCCTCTAAAACAAATTTTATTGTTCATGATTGACATTTTACTCGCTCGGCAAATTACGCTATTAAGAACGCTTATTCAGCAAATGCCCGATCGTCCTCTGAATCTCAAATAACATGTGGATTCAAGTCCCTCCGAGCCCATTTCCACTTTGGCATTGGGCTTGATAGATCTCGGCATTAGAATCAGTCTCCTTGTTTATTCGCCTTCCATTTTTGTTAGTTGCTCAAGCAAGACCTTCCCTCTCTCCTTAATTTGAAGCCTTTCAGTATTGATTTCTCTATCTCTCCTTTCAAGCGATGCTAATTCTTGCGTTACGTTTTGTCGTTCCTTTGGATCAATAGGAGCGAAGCGGAATTGAGTTTGCTTCTTAAGTTGTGTTGATTCTATGGAATTACCAGATAAACGTAGAGTTTTTCGGGTTTAATATTGTTCGTGATAGTTCTGTTTTAGGGGTCTATCACGTTTAACTGAGACAGGAGTTTAAGGAATTAATATAGGGGTTCCAAAGATGGCTTAATCCGGTGCTGAACTAGGGCGTTGGATTGAACCTTTGGCTTCGACGGGCGTACAATCACTAGACAATCTTCTGGGTAGTGATGGCTACCCAGACAGATCAGCCATACTTGTGGTGGGAGCTCCGGGAATTGGAAAAGAGGCATTAGGTTACTGGTTTATTCGTTCTGGCTTGATTCAGGGAGATTATTGCCTGTATGCCACTCATCGTCCGGTCTCCGATGTCTTGAGGGATATGAAAGGAGTTGGAATTAGCACTGAGAGAGTGCCGGAATGGATTGCAAGCTCTGGTTCTCCCACTCGTTTGGATCTTCGTGATGCTACCTCAATTTCGGTCAACATCAAGCAATTAGTACACCAAAACAAAAACAGACGAGTTAGAGTCGCAACAGATGTTCTCTCTCCACTACTAGTACTAAATCCCCTCGAAAAAATGTACAGTTATTGGTCTCAGCTACTGTCTGACATAAAACAACAGGATGCTGTCGTCTTCGCCCTCGCCGAGGATGGCATGAATGCACCAAATGTCCTAACTACAATGGAGCAGATCTTTGATGGAGTGATTGAGATGCGGCTCTACGAGGAAGGTCTCTCGATTACTCCTCTGTTTCGAGTGAAGAAAATGCTCGGTCTCCCACCACTTCACGGTTACTTTCGCTTCTCGGTTTCTGGTACGGGAATGGAGATTGTTCCCTATGTCCATTGATATCAGCTCAATAATCGACGTGCTGAGCTCCCTCATTATCGTGGGACTATTACTTCTCGCCGTTATCAGAGCCGTGCAGATTGGAAGAGGACTTGTCAGTCGGGTCTTCCGACGAAGGGCGTTCTGGATGGCGGTGTTTGGTGTATTCTTTTTGGTTGCCGTTCTGACAACAATTCCATCTTTCGACACAATTTCGATCGTCAACTTTCTGGGTGGTATCTCCTTTCTGCTTGTATTTCCAGTCACTTTCGCTTTCGTTGATAGCTCAGTTCTAGCAGCGATTGAGATGGACTTTTTTCATCGGGACACGCTACGTTGGAATCAGTTTCGAATGCCCTTCTACGTGGTCCCTCTGGCACTAGTGATTCTCTTCATCCTCTTCGACTATTACCCGAACCCACCGACTTGGCTTTCCATTGCCGCTATCTTCCTTGTCGTGGCATTCGTCGTAGTCTTCGGAGATTCGGTCGTCACCCTAATCGTGGCTTCTAGAAGAACCCCAGACAGAACGATGAAGAGGCACGTTAGACTGCTGGGATTCGCTCTTGCTTGCTTAACATTGTCAATATTCATCGGTGTCACTTTCACAGGATATCCTCCTCTCTCATTACCAGAACTATCTTTTGATTTCCTCATCGTAGTATTCTGTTACCTGTTCTATCGAGCGGTCATGTCACTATCACCAACGAGCCGGATCGAGAAGGCTGCCTAAATGGTTTCCACAGGTCTAACATCGCTAGATCAGCTACTGGGCAGCGATGGATATCCTGATAGATCAACAATTCTCATCGTAGGACCCCCGGGGATAGGCAAGGAAGCACTAGGATACTGGTTTACTCATTCGGGACTAATTCAAAACGATTTTACTCTTTACGTAACGAGGCTATCATCAAAAGAAGTACTGCAAGATACCAAAGCGTTCGGCGTCGATTTCTCTAATAAAATTCCTTTCTGGTATTCGAGCGACGGCTCGGGCCAGATGAAATTCAGCGTGAATGACCTTGCCTCACTATCTTACAATATCAAAGATGTACTAAAGAAAAATGAAAACAGGAAAACGCGAATTACAATCGATGTACTCTCTTCCTTACTAATGCTTAATCCTCCAGATACGATCTACAAGTTTCTTACCCAACTATTTGATGAAGTAAAGAAGTACGATTCAGTTTTACTTGCAACGTTAGAGGAGGGGATGCATCCTCCAAACGTACTGGCCGCAATGCAACAACTGTTTGATGGCGTCGTCGAACTAAGATTATACGAAGAAGGGCTGCGAATACTACCATTACTCAGAATTAGAAAGATGCGAGGAGTCCCACCGCAGCCCGGTTATTACAATTTCTCTTTCACAAAAACTGGAATGGAGCTCAGCACGTATGTCAGGTAGCCTGCTATCTTTCATAGTGGTTGATGTTATTACCGTTCCGCCATTACTCTATGCTTCATACTGGGCTTTTGCAATTAGGCAGGCACTTGCCAGCCGTGCCTACCGGAACCACGCCATGTGGTTGGGCGTTGTGTGTATTCTCACTTCATTGTTTTTCCCAGCCATCGAACTCGGTAACAGCAGCAATTTCCTCATTTCAGAAGCACCGGCTGTAGTTTTTCCCCTTCTCATACTGGTACTCTTTGCTTGGATCGATTCTACGATTCCGGTTGCACGTCGCTCGGACCCTCTTCTCCGAAGCATACTCCATTGGGAAAAGCTCCGAATTGCAGGATGGATTGTAACGGTTTTGCTCGTGATTAGTCTAGTGATCAGCAGTGTTTATCCAGCATTGAGTTTTGTAAGTGTTCCTGCCCTCGTGTTTCTATTCATTTTAGGGGCTCCCGCCGTACTAATCGGGGCCAGAAGATCGAAGGATAGATTGTTCCGAAATAGCTTTAAGTGGTTTGGTGCGTTCTTATTATTGTTCCTTTTTCTTGTCATTGTCGGCGCATTCCTCGGGAATGTTGTTGCCATTCCAGTCTTGCTAGTGGCCGCTTTCTTTCTCTACAGAAGTGTACGGTCCCTTGCGCCCATAAACCGCTTATCATTGGATGATGCACCCAAAGCGCAACCTCCACCGCAATAGTTCGACTTTTCCGCTACGTTGTCTTAAACAATGATTTTTCAATTACTCGTTTCTTGATGAATGAAGAACTGAGTTTCAAATGATATTGTAAAATCGTCGTCTGTCCACCTCCTCTGTTTTCTATCACGATGCTAATCGAACTGTTTTCTTTCGAAACTTTGAGTGATGTAGGTATGTTTTATGCAGTGGCGCGACTTTGCTTTACCAAAAATCTGTTTAGACCTCCATCAACATCTCAAATTGAGCCCGCAGTTAAGGAATTATGCAGTCGTTCCTAAGATAGGTTTAACTTGGCGCGTTTTAGAGCGTCGTGTTAACTTTTGGCTTCTACTGGCGTTCCATCACTTGACAACCTTCTCGGCACTGATGGTTATCCAGATAGATCAGCAATTCTCGTCGTAGGAGCTCTAGGAATCGGAAAGGAAGCTCTTGGTTATTGGTTTGTTCGTTCTGGGCTAATTCAAGGAGACTATTGCCTCTATACGACACATCGTCCCGTTTCTGATGTCTTAAGAGACATGAAGGGAGTCGGAATTAGTACAGAGCATATTACTGCTAGCAAGACAAATTTTTCGGACGTTGCCCTCTCAATATTTATTTTTTGTGTAAGATACCTAAAGCAGCGTTGGTTTGACTCAGGACTTGGATTTGATTATAATCCACCTTTATCCTTTTGTAGGACAACATTGTTGAACACTCGGTTACGAACGAACCCTCACCTTGCAAAGACGGAACGATAAAGAGTCATGAGCAAGCTTGTCTACTATATTAGGCACGGAGAAAATAGGGCAAACATAACTCACGAGTTCTCTTACAAGAAAGTAGACTATTCACTAACTGAAAAAGGCATCAAGCAGGCTGAGGCGACAGCCAGGGCACTTGAGGGAAAAGAAATCTGCGCCGTATATTGTTCTCCGCTAAAGAGAGCAATAGAAACAGCTGATATCATTGGATCCAAGTTGAACTTGATCCCGATCCGGCTGGAAGAATTTAGGGAAATCAACGTGGGTTCACTAGAGGATCAAGAACCTACTGATGAAAACTGGGCAATTTACTACAAAATAATCAAAGATTGGCAAGAGGGTAAGACAATGTCGCGCTTTCCGGATGGAGAAAACTTCGTTGAGCTAAACACCAGGGCAAGGGAAGGGCTGTTGACAGTTATGAGATCAAGCACTAATTGTCAAAATGCAGCAGTTGTCGGTCATGGTAGAATTTTGATTTCCATCCTTCCAGAGATTTGCGACAATGCGAGGGATTACAATCTAGAAACAATTGAGAATTGCTCGATTTCTTTGTTGGAGATGAATGATGATCCAACTCATGGTGGTCTTCAAGGAAAAATCGTTTCTTGGAGAAGCTGCGATCATTTAATTTGAGTTACGTATACATCGAATCCCATCCGATCCGAATTTGCGCTAATTCTCCGTGTAACAGTGGTCAATCTTTCGGAGCTGGACAATATAGTGCGGGATTGCTTTCGGAATGATCTTGACCTTTTGCTTTTCAATTACTCGAAACTATAAAGAGATAAGAAACAGTTCAAGAATCCAGAGAAAGAATTTGAAAGGGCGTTATCGCGCATGGGGAGTACCTATTTGCGGAAAGATCTGCAATGACGAAGCTTCTCGATTCCTAAGAGTGCGAATATTTTTCTCTAGCGGGATCGGAGAGTAGTGTTGTTAACTTGAAAAAGACAAATCGCGTCACAGTTAAGCGTGCTTCTATTCGAGACTTCGACATTCTTAGAGAACATCGTAGAGCTTTGCACGAGGAATTGCGCCATAGAACGAAGCTCGAGCACAAGAGCGGCGATAGTGCCTATCGAAAACTTCTGATCGACATGTCCAAGAAGAGAAGGTTAGTTGGGTTCCTCGCATATGTTAATGGCGAGCTAGCCGGAAGCGGCTGCGTATGGCTCAGAGAATCAACTCCGAACCCGGTCCGAAAACAACTTCGGACTTACGCCTATCTCTTGTCAATGTACACTCTCCCAGCCTATCGTAGCAATGGCGTCGCGACTGCGATCGTCAAGGAGGCCATGAAATGGTCGAAAAATCACGGCTATCCGACACTGTTGCTGCACGCTTCAGACATGGGACGTCATCTTTATTCGAAACTGGGCTTTACGGATACTCATGAAATGCGAATCAGGCTATGACGTCATTAGACGAAAGATATTGCAGAAAGAATAATTATGTGCGTGGTGTGTAATAAAAAATTTCAAGAACCCAAAGAATCAATATTACCGCCCCCAATAGAATTTTTCGGAGTTGCCCTCTAATTGTTTATTTTCATGTAAAATACCTAATGCTTAGCGTAGTAATTCGCAAGCCCTTAATGATTCCTTCGGGCTCCCATGGCACGAATCATGTCCTTCTCGGCTATCTTTTGACCAAGCTATAGTTAGCCAAGTCGCAGCTTCCAGTAACTAAGACTCCATGTTTACTTTTCTCAAGAATTCCTTCCATCTGGGGTCTTCGCGGACATACTGGAGTTCCGGGTCGAGTCTATAATCATGGATGGAAACGGATCTCTTTTCAGCTGCGCGAAGCGCCCACTTGAAAAATTCGTCAGAGTTTCCCAAGTATGCCCAGATGAATCCAATGGACCAATCCCGAAAAGGAGCGTCCTCAGGATAAGAAAGGAGTGTCCGAATTACCTCGTACGCCTTGTCTTTCTTCCCATTGCAGGCGTAAAGGCTGCCGAGAGCTCCTGCCATGTAACACTCATTCACGTTACCTAGGTAGTTGCCCCTCTCTAGATATTCTAGGGACTGTGCGTAATCTCTCTTATTGTAGTTGTAGAATCCCCAGAACGGAATTAAGTTCGGATTCTTTGGATCGAGCTTCGTTGCCTTTTCGAGTTTTGCGCGAGCGGAATCGAATTCGTGAAATACGCAATGCATCCAAATTGCTCTGAGCAAAACTTCGTTTGACAAAGGATCTGCCCGCTCGGCAAGATCGATTTGCCTGCGAGCTTCCTCGAACCGTCCTAGATCAAATAGGCAGCTAGCATAGTAAAAGTATGCGCGAGCATGGTTTGGATTAAGTGCTATTGCCCTCTTGAATTCTGACTCGGCCCTCTTCCAATCCATCTGAGATTTCGCATGGATTGCTGCCGCGACGTGGGCGTCTGCCAAGTTCTGGTCAAGATCAAGCGCCTTTTGTGAGAACTCTTTCAATTTGTCAAGCCCCACCCGGTCCGAACCGCGCAGGAGATACCAAGCCTCCGCGAGGCCAGCATAAGCTGGCGCGTAATTTGGATCTTGCTTGAGTGCGAGCTCAAACTGACTTATTGCCCCCTGATAGTCTTCATCACTTCTCCTGTCCATCAAGGCCCTGGCTTTGAGGTATGTCAGGAATACTGGAACATCCTCAGACTGGCCCCCTAGATGCTCTATGGCGGAGCTGAGAAGGGTTGCTTGCAGAGAGTCTGCCACCTGCTGGGCAATCTCGCTTTGAATTGCAAAAACGTCTTGGAGGTCCCTATCGTAATTTTTAGACCAGAGATGCTCTTCGGTTCGAGCGTCGAGCAATTGAACTGTAATCCTCAGTCGATTTCCAGCTTTGCGAACGCTACCTTCCACGACGGAGCCAACTTCGAGCTCTTGCCCGATCTGCGAAACAGATTTTCTCTCGCCCTTGAAGCGCATTGCAGAGGTTCTTGCAATTACTCGAAGATCTTTTGTCTGCGACAGGGTCGTTATCAGTTCCTCGGTCATACCGTCAGCAAAATATTCGTCGTTTGGATCAGGGCTAATGTTGGAAAAGGGAAGAACAGCCAGTCTTTTTCGATCGAATCTCTGCTCTAGCTGCTTTTCAGCTTTCAGAGCGTGCCACTCGAGCTTGTACACGGCTTCCTGGGAAAACTCGTCTTCAGCTTCAAACAAGTCCGTTCTCATGGCGTTGTGCGGAAGTTCGTCCTTTACCTTCTCGTAAACGCTTTCGGAGATGTGGATGTCGTTGCCTCTTCCAAGCAGTGCAAGCCTAGACGCAAGAGCTACTCCTTCGCCCACAACTTCGCCACTCTTCTGCTGGATCTCGCCCTCGTGAATGCCGATTCGCAAGTGCACCTCTTTTCCGACTCCGGCCCTTCGATTGGACTCGCGGATCGATTTCTGAATGTCGACCGCGCAATAGATCGCATCGAGAGCTTCCGAGTGCGCTATCACCAATAAATTGGACGACGGTGTCTGTGAATTGAACTTTGACTGGCCGCCACCTCCGAGCCAGCTCTTTAACCCCGCAACATTTTCAGAAGAGTTTGATAACGCCAGCTCACGCCCATGATGCGAAGCTATGATTGGCTTGAGCTGCGTTGCGTATTCTACAAAGTGAGCTTGCTGAGCTTCAGCCGATAATGTTGAAGGACTACCTACAAAATCCGCGACGAGTACTGCAGGCAACTTTCAGAAGATAAGCCTCGGTATGATCGTTTTTGGTCAGAGCTCCACACGGTAATAAATCCTCCATGCGCTCATGATTCTCCCGGGGTTTATGCGAGCATGGGCTGTTGGCGCTTGTTGCGAACACTAAATATCATGCGGATCCTCAGACCCTTCTCTAAACGACAAGTATTGGCATAATCAAACAACGCTGATCGTTTGCACAGTTCAAGCCAATTATGGCCGAGGTTTAGTCGCTGAAACGGATTTTATATTGCGGAAATAGAGATGCCATGCGTAAGAAAAGGTGTTCCATGCTGGATAACGACGCAAATAACGGTCAGAAGTGCAAGCGTTATACGCATAAAATAACATTTAACTACGCTTTTGGATATTTTGTGTTTGAAGCAAAACATGGAAGGGTTTTCGTTGCAGGCACAGCAGTTTGGTAAACAAGATACAATGATATACGCTTGTTCTATCTGTAATTGGAAGAAAGATGACATCAAGTCAGGCAAAGAAATGGATCTGGTAGCCCGAGGGCATCGACTCCATCATTCGCTTTCGATGCTAGAATGAACAGAAGAATAAATTGACAAGCGAACGTCAGGTAGTTTCTGTGAGTAAGACTACCTGAATATTCTGCTGATTCTGAACTTGTTTCGCATGTAGTCTATATGATTCACAACTTTGTAATTATCTGCTTATGAAATAAATTAATAGCTATTGTTGCTTGCCTTCATTATCCTTTCCGAGGAGACTGTAATCCGATCAGCGAGGACGGATTCTGGTCGTATTTCTTGTATTTCCAGACAAAGTACGCGGCGCCCCACGTTATTACAAAGATTCCGACTATCGCGAATCCCATCGTCTCAAAATCAAGATTGTTGAACCAAGCCCAGAACGACCCGTTTAGGTTAAGCTCAGAAGAGAGTACCTGAAGTATCTCGACGCCGCCTATGACGAACGCTACGAGCACGGACATAACGGTCACAGTAAGATTGTAAAAGATCTTTTTGAGCGGAGTTAGGAATGCCCACGCGTAAGCACACCGCATCGTCACGCCGTCAGAGGTATCGGTCAGCACCATTCCGCACGTGAACAATAGCGGCAGTACCATAATCTGCCAGAGTGGAACAGTCGATGAGACTCCGACGCCAACACTTATTGCGATTAACGCTACTTCAGTTGCGGTATCGAACCCAAGACCGAAAAGCACCCCGATAGGATAAATTTGCCATGCGTCGTTAACAAACTTGAACAGTGGGCGGAAGAGCCGGTTCAAGAATCCGCGGTTTGCCATGAACTCTTCAAGCTGTTGCTCGTTCATATTTCCCAGTCTTGCCTGGGTGAACAGGTGATAAACGCCAAAAACTATGAGTAGATTCATAAAACCAATGATGAATAGGAAAGCGCCGGAGATTAAAGTTCCGGCAATGTTGCCCCAACTCTGGAGTGAAGGTATGCTCCCGATAATACTCCTGGTTACGAATACAATGGAAGCAATTAGTCCAAAGACTATTGTGGAGTGACCCAGTGAAAACCAAGTTCCTACCGTAAACCTTGGCTTGTTCTGCTGGATCAGCTTTCTCGTCGTGTTATCGATAGCAGCTATGTGATCTGCATCAACGCCGTGGCGCAGCCCGAGGACGTAGGCGACAATGCCTAAGCCGCTCAGAACCGGCGATATGTGACCAATGATCGTCGCCGCGACGAGCGAAATAGCAGTCACTATGCCTATAGCAACGTAAACAGTCGCGATCTTCGCTTTCTCTGTTTTAGAGACAAGAAGATTTGAGCTCAACTTTGTCTCTGATCCGGCAAGGCTTTCGGTCATTGTCGTTCTTGAGATGCCGCAGGCTAGTATGCGATATATTAGCCTACTCCCAAATTCATCCCGAAATCGTTCTTAATAGATTGACTTCCAGTAATACTCTTTAAGACGGATCTGCATTTTAGTAATACTGATAATCACTTGGTTCAGCGAAAGGAGGGAAGGGAAGGAGTAGCCCGGATAAGTTTCTCGTTACACCCAAAATTACAGAAAGATTTTGACCGGATAACCGGTCTGATGGGATACGAGGAACGATCCAAAGCCCTGCAGATTGCAGTTCAAAATTTCATAAATGATTTTCAGCTGAAAGAAGATCCGGATAAAAATGCGACCGGGACTATACTTATCCTCTATGAACATGATACACGCAACATCGACAGCAAGATTAACGACATTGGACACGCCCACAGGCTGGTGATTGTCTCTTCGCTGCACGAACACCTCGATGAAGAAAACTGTTTGAACATAATAGTGGTGCGTGGAAAAGTGCGAAAAATACTAGAACTTGAGCAGGAGCTAAGAAAGCTGAAAGGGATAAAGCAGCTCAAGTACTCCTATCTGGTTGTTGAACGATAGAAGCCTGCTCGACTAAACAAGTCCACAGACCCCTCTCAATATCATTGACAGCATTAATTTAGTGTGGTAGAAGCAATCGAGCATGGAATTTCGCACTCTTTTGGACTTAAATATCGCAAATCATTTCTTACGATTTCGATCTAAGGATGTCACCAGTCTCTAGCTCGAAGCTATCATGAGTCACGAAACGAGAAAAATTACATGTAGAATAATTCCTTTTGCAAATCTTAGTGAAAGAGCATGTCAAAACTATTCCGAAAAAAATGGGACAGGAAAGCGATTTTAGGATTGATTATGTTGAGCATCTCTTTTTTGCTAGGGGCACTGCTCAAGAATTCCGCTCAAGTGACGTCTAGTGCAACTCCAAGGGGCTACACAGGTTACTGTGATACGTACGTGAAATGGCTCTGTGTTCCAACATACTTTTTTTCTATTCACTTGGCTGCTAAGCTTTGGCTGGTAATCGACTTGACGTCTCTGATAACAAGTGCTGTACTTTTCGTATTCGGTGTACTTTTCATAAGAGAGTAGATATCAATACGGTATCAAATTCTGTTTGATCAATAGACGTGCTGAGGGTGTCATTCGTTTAGCCCTATTTTTCTTAAGAAAGCGATGAACCTTTGATCGGAGCGAAGCTCATCCAGTGATGGCTCGATCTTGAGCATTACCAAAGAGTGACCTATTTTTCCTTGATAGCAAGAAGCAAGCCAACCAAGCGCTTCTTCCTTATCCCCGAGAGCAACATCAACGGCCGCAAAGTTTTCGCTATTGGGTGGGCTTTGCGAGATTTCATTTGGCGGAATTGCTTTTAGCTCCTTCAGCAGTTTTCTCGCTTCTTTCCTTTTCCCCTGCTTTGCAAGAGCCAACGCAAGATTCGATTTAAACAGCGGTACAATCTTCGGCTCAGTCATTTTGATTCCTTTTTCCAGCTCTTCGATAGCTTCCTCATATCTGGAAAGCTGAATGTAGATTTTCGCTTTCCAAAAATGTCCCCACTCCGCTAATTCTTGTCCGTGAAGATGGACGAGATTATCTATGTGGTTCAATGCTTCTTGATACTGGTGTTTACAGTAAAGGCGAATTCCCAAGCACAGATTAAAAATCACTGACAAGGGGTCGAGCTCTAATGCCTTGCGAAACTCTTGCAACGCTTCTTCAAATTTACCTTCATATAGTAAATCGGCGCCAATCCAAGCGTGTGCAAAGGGAGAGTTTGGATTCAATTGAAGAGCCGTTCTAACTTCCCCATACTCGGCAAGCAAACCTTCGCGTGAAAAGCCGCTCTTGTACCACTGTATGTTTCCGAGGGCTATGTGAGCTTCGGCTAGATCCTTATCGAGTTCTAGAGCCCTCCTAGCTGATTTTTCAGCTTTTGCAACTGCTTCATCATAACTAGCAGCTTCGTAAAGTCCTGTCGAGTAAACGAAACTAAGATTCGCGTACGCCAGTGCGAATTCCGGATCGAGTCGGATTGCTTCTTCTAGAAATTGTGCGGCCCTTCTATGACTAACGGCAGTGTAGTTAGTGTAATTCTGTTTTCCTTTTAGATAGAGAACATACGCTTCCATGTTTTTGGTCGGTTGGGTTTCTATCCTTTGAATTTCAAGGGGTACTAGCTGGACTTTTAGCGCCTGTGCTACAGTTTTCGAAATTTCGCTTTGGATAGCAAAAATATCTTTGAGCACCCTGTCATAGCTTTCGGCCCACAGATGATCACCACTTTGAGAGTCTATTAGTTGCACAGTAATCCTAAGCTTATTGCCTGCTTTTCGTACACTTCCTTCGAGTATTGTACCTACTTGAAGCTCTTTTGCAATTTGATCAATCTTTTTGTCTTTGTTTTTGAAAGCCATAGCAGACGTTCTTGCGATGACTTTCAGGTTAACGATCTTCGAAATGACCGAGATCAATTCTTCGGTCATGCCGTCGGCAAAATACTCGTCATTTGGATTCGGGCTCAAACTCGCGAAAGGAAGGACTGCGATCCGATGTCTGTCCAGTTGAACATTCGAATGAGTTTCTTTTTGAGACGGTCCTGCTTTTGTTGACAGGGCAGATTGCTCCCAAGGCATAACCATCCTGTAGACTTCGAGGGGCGCGCTAACATTCTTGAGAGACTTTATCCCAATGCTCTGCAGTGACAGCTCGAATTTGTTTTGAACATGATCGTACACTTGGCGCGTCAAACAAACGCCGTCGTGTTCCGCCAGGGCCTCTATTCTCGACGCAACGTTCACAGCGTCACCAGAGATGTCGTGGTCTTTTGATTCCACGACGTCGCCGAGATGAACTCCAACCCTAAGGTGAACTCTTCTGTCTTCTGGCAGTGAAATGTTAAACTCTCTCGTCGCTCTCTGAATGTCATATGCACATCTAGTCGCATCAAGCGCACTCGGAAATTCGACTAGGAAGGCATCGCCAATTGATTTTATCTCCCTCCCATGGTGGCGCTTGAAAATCGGTCGAAGTAACTTTCGCTGTTCGCTTACAAGCGCAAGCGAAAGAGATTCGCTTCTCTGCCCCAAGGCGGTATACCCAACCATATCGGTGAACATCACGGCGGCGAGTCTTCTGTATCCTTGAGCCAAACGTTGACACGTTTACGAATAATTCTCTCTGATAAATTCATTGCGAGAGTTGAAAGTGTAAATCCTTTCCCGCGATCCCCGTTGGCTGCAGCCGCCATCAATAGGTAACAAGGCTGTTCTCATCCATATGATAAACTAAATGAATCAAAACACGTGCATTATCTGCCGCAACATCCTCGCGGCGGAAGAGTTGTTGTTGCTATGAAATAAATTCCAAACTATCCTTGCCTTACTTTGTGCAAATCGTAGAAATTCGATCGCTACAATTTTAGATCAATTCAGTCTCCAACCCCATGCCAGCTTGACCCTATCGGATCGCGAGATAGTACAACGAAAATTTAGGCGCAGCGATAAACAGTATTATTTTTTAGCTGATCTAACCCAATAGATGTCGGACCTCAGACTGAGGAGACAACAGGCAAAAAGCGAGAATCAAGTGGTCGGTCGCGTCAGAGTTATTTTTGTCGTTGTGAGCATAGTGTTGATCATCGTCTCTTTCGGCCTCATTGCATTCGGAACAACCTCAACACAATACTATTCTTCTCTTGAGCAGACCACTGTGTGTCAGCAATCTTACGCGAATTTGTACTATCCCGGAGGAGTTCTCGTGAAAGAATGTGCCGTGGCAAAGGGATACTGGTTTGAGGCATCAGCCAATTCCCTGTCTGGGAAAAATTTTACCTTGCAATTTTTGCTCGACGCAACCGGGCAGTCGCAACAGCTCCTAGTCTACAACTTCTCTGGAACCGATGCCAATGTCGACATACCGATTCTGATCAATGGTACGTTGTTCAGCCGAATCGGAAACATTCAGACGACAAGCAATTCACTGAACGGTAGCTTCACCGTATACTCACTTAAGAATGAAGAGACTGCCGTACCTTATACCGCGCATGCGTACAGCTTCGTAGGATCCGGCCTGCTGGCCCTTTCCTTCATTAGTTTGTTCTTACTGGTGTGGAATCCATATGATAAGCTGAGCTTCGAAAAAAAGACAAAAGCCCAGTTTCCACTTATCAAGCCTGAGAAACTTGGCGGCGGCACCACTATCTCAAAATCAAATTTGGGAAGGGCCTTCAAGGATATCTCGTTCCTGCGATCTGTTATAATGATTGGAGTTCAAACGCTTTCAGCTTTGCTTCTCGTGTACTCTCTTTATTTCCTCTATGTCTTTAGAACTTTGGGCAATACAACGTCGTACTTTCCATGGGCTTGGAAAGTTTTTACAGCGGAACCAAGTACTGTGTCAAGTCTGTTCTATACTGGTTTCGGAATTTCGATCGCCTTCCTGACAGTTTCGAGCCTGTTACTCTTTCGGCGATTCCTTCCAGCTTTTAGAAAGAGCTGGAATAAAGTCCCATCTACAATTGGACAGAGTCAAATTTCCAACTAGAACTCCGTAACCGCTTTTCTCGCAATTCGCGAGAGCGTGCGTGAATTCAACTGGTAACTGTCGCGTTGTCAATAGTAGGCAAAAAGCTGTGAAGAAAGTCGATATCTTCCATCCCCCAACTTTGGGCATTTTGCATGCGATAAAGTTGATTTCCTATCCAGAAACTGACCGGCGGATTTTGGGTCATAGGGGAAACCCACGAAGAACTACTTGGCTCAATTCCTGAGAGTTCGTGCCATTCGTTGAATGAGGCGATGATAACAATTGGGTAGCTCGGATTGGCAGGAGTCGCAGCTCTTTCAAGCTGGGATTGAAAAATTGTCAAATTGTTAGCTTGGTAACCAGGGTCACACTCGTACATTGCGTCGTAGTGAGGATGCACTGCAAATGTTCGGTTGGGGAGACTTATCACGTAGAAGCGTGGGTCCGACAGATCGTAATTTGAGTTGAAGGGCATTATGACAGGTTTGCCGTCATACGTGAAATAGTTGGGGTACTTTGTCACGTAGTTGTTGTAGATGTAGTTTGCAACGGATTGAAGTTGCGATGCGGATCCCTCGAGATTCTGCTCGATCTGGAAAGTAAAGGGGAAACCCGTCGAGGCAAATTCCTGCGCAACCAGGTTCGACTGAGTCGAGTTGTCCCATACCAATGCTACATAGTCCAAGTTCGCATACTTGATCCACGCTAGTTGCTGATTTATGACGCTCATATTCGCAGAGTTGTACCATCCTAAGGATGGTTCGAGCCCCATGTCGCCAGAAAGATTACAGTTCTGAACGTAATTTACTTGCGGATTGTACCATCCGCCCGGTCCGTAGCCGCCTGTGTACCACGTGTAAAATAACGCGCCAAAATAGATTCTACCTCCAGTGCTCGACGTAGTAGTGCTCGACGAAGTAGTGATCGAACTCATCGAGTTATTGTTCCACAGATAAATGTTTGAAATTCCGATCAGCAAAAGAACTGTAATTATCAGTCCGATCACGAAGACGATTCTTCGGCTCGCCAATTTCATAGGGGCCGACACCTTGAAAGAGGAAACAGCTTTCTACACATTTCGAATCAGGTGCGTTGATTATCTATTCGATGTCATACAGAAAATTCTCCGAGTTCCGAAAACCTATCCTTTCCAGAACCAGCATCCTCGAAACTCGATTCGTCTGTTACGGCTCTGTATAGCATTTTGCCTTAAATCAAAGCAAACTCGATTCGGTTCTTAGCCTTTTCCTAGCTAGTTGCCTTATCGCACTCCGATATATCTCGAAAAATATATGGCGATCACCTGTATCCGCAAAACAGAGCAGCCAAGCAGGATATTGTAGCCTAATTAGGAGGATATATGGATGCTTATGCGCAAAAACGTACGCTTAAAGTATCTTCCACAGAAATTGAGGAAATGACTCGCGATTAAGGGATTTTCTAGATACATCCTATGTACTCAAAAACGATTCTTTTAACGGAGGAGTACTCTTAGTTCTTGAAATTAGCTCAGTCCCTCGCTCTTGTGCTGTTGATCTGTTTCCTGCTCGCGGGGTCTTTGTCGATTTCTACCCTTTCCCTCGGACTACCAGGATCCAGAGCAGCGTCTGGGACCACCCTAGGGAGTTGCTTCCCTCAAGGCAATATTGTGCTCAATGTGTCTACTACTTGGCAGAATCTTAGTTGCACACATGCGGGAGAGATAACCTTAGCCGGAAATTCAGTCTTTACGATGATCGACTCGTCGCTGCAGGAAAATGGAAGCGCTATTCGCCTGTACAATGATACGCAAGCCAGCTTGGTGGGTTCCATAATAACAAATGCCGAAATCTTCCTGAATGACGCCGCTAACTTTAGTGCGACATATTCGTCGCTTAACCTGACAGCATTTGTTTCCCAAGATTATCCAGTATTGAGTATTGATCATTCCGATGTAGATGTAGCCTCGGGACGCTTGAATGCGACAGTGTCCGCCTACAGCTTGGATTTCGTCGACAGCTCCATCACGTACTCCGATGCCACCCAGTTGTCAATTGCAGCCAGCAACGTCACGATATCATCGAGCTCAATCGAGGGCGAGACGAGTTCCTTTGAAGCGATGACGATTGAGGGAATGCAGGAACTGGGAATAGCGAATTCAACGGTGTCTGCCGAGTCATCGTCACCCAATGCGCGAGCATCCCTTTCACTCAGCGGCGGAGTCGTAGACATCTCGAACAGTGTTATTGAAGGAAGTGGTAGTGGGTACTACGGCTACCCTCCTGTTTCCTCCTCGAACGTCACTATAGATTCCTCTAATGACCTCAATGTTAGTGATAGCAAAATCCTTTCGGGTCAGGTATCTTCGACCGTCGGCGTCTACCAAAACTCGGAGATTCAGCTTCGATCGCTTGGGGATATATTATTGGCGGGCTCTACGGTACAATCTATGGCAGTACACGGCTCGAGCTTATCGGTGCTTGCCGCGTATTCCGTCATCTTGAACGACAGCACGCTTTACTGCCCCAGTGCTAATGTTACAATAGCGACATACAGTTTAACATCCTACGATTCAAGCATTGCTGGGTCGCTCAACGTCGGAGGAGGGGAGATTGCAAACGCAGATCTGTTCAACACGACAGTGAGCGCGGTTTCCGGAAAATCGTACTATGTGTACGGAAGATTCTTGGCTCACGTAGTATCCTCCCCGAGCATCGAAGCAAATGTTACGGTCATTGATCCAACCACCGGCTTGACGACGGCATCTGTGCTGACAAACTCTACTGGTTGGGCTGAGGCAATGTTGCTGCTATACCAAGGTGCAAACAGCACATCCAGTCAGTTTTCCTGTCCTTACTATATCGTCGAGGTTACTCAAGGCAGCTACAGATCCAGCCAGATCCTGGTGCCAACTAACAACACTTTCACGGCGACGTTTAGTGTTGACCCAGGTCTGTCAAGCGATCCTCCGACCCCGAACGAGGTGATACTGCCTATAACCTATGGCTTTCTGAGACCAAGTTCTTTCATGGAGTTCATCTCAAATTCTTACCCACTCGATCTTTACAACAACGCGTCCTACAGTACCGTCGACTTCAGCACCGTAGGATCAAGCGGTTACAGCTTCTACTTCCAAGTTCTATATCCGGCGAACCTAAGTGCCACAACGCCCTCCGTCTTGGTTGATGGTGCCACAATCAGCTCCAGTATTGGGAGGTACAATTCCTCTTGCAACTACATTAATTTCACAATTCCATCGGGAGATCATTACGTCGTAATATCTTATGTTGCGCCGGGCGGGTATTACATTTACCAAGTCGCACCCTACTTCTATCCAAGCGCGTTGACCATTGCGATAGTGGCGGCTTTTTCGATAGTGGCATCGGCTTTCCTAATCCACTTTATTCGGAGACAACGGCGATTTGAGCACGTAGCTTTGCTCGAGGACCCCATATGCAACCAGTGAGCAGCCTTCTGAGCAGGATTGGAAAACTTACAAGAGTCTATTTTCAGAAGATTCAATCAACGATTACTGAACGCTCCGATTACATCGCCGTTTTTTTCATATACGTCCTGTTCACTGTTCTCTTTACGTGGCCCCTCGCCGCGAATTTTACAACTTTTGTCAACGGACAGGTGATGGACATTTTCCATGAGCTTTGGTACCTCCACCTGACCTCGACTCTGTCTTACGGCCCATTCTTCGTCTTCTCGACCACGTCAATATATTACCCAACCGGAGTTCCCCTGTACTTCCAGGTAGTTTCTCCGTTTAACAGTCTCATTTTCGCTGCCCTTCAGCCGTTCGTGGGTGAAATCGCAGCTTACAATTTTCTCTACATGTTCACTTTTTTTGCCTCTGCCTTCACCATGTACATTTTTGTCAATTATCTAACCAAGAACAAATACGCCGCGTTCTTTTCTGGACTCGCTTTCGCGTTTGCCCCAATTCACACGTCCCAGGGTCTCGCCCATCTTAACATAATGTCTTCAGAATTCATACCGTTGTACTCCTATTTCCTCGTAAAAATGGTAAAGGAAAGGAAACTATCGAATGGTGTGTATGCAGGGGCCGCAATGGTGCTCAATGCGCTCTGCGACTTGCACATGCTTCTCATGGTACTCACGATCACGGTCGTGTTTCTCGGTTTCTACCTGCTGGTGAAGAGGGACCAGATTCTAAACAAACCGTTCATAAAGCGCTTCGGAGTAATGACTGCTATCGCCTGCATTCTTGGAGTTGCGGCTTACTTTCAAACATTTTACGGACTCTTATTCATCCCCCATTCTCTAGGGCAAGCTTCTGCGATAACAGTTGGGGCTTTCAGCAGCGGCAAGTCTTCCAGTCTGATTTCTTTCTTTGTGCCAGCCAATCAAAATTCATTTTTCGGATCGCTCTTCGTACCGTACTATACCGGGCTAACCAATGTTGGCAAGGTTCCAACCGAACCGATCAGATCATTCATTGGGTACACAGTGCTGTCCATGTCCATTATAGGATTAATTGCCTATCGCAAGAAGAAAGAAGTGTTCTTCTGGGGAGTCCTCTCGGCCGTGGGCTTTCTCATAGCCCTCGGACCCGAGATCCAAATTGGTGGGCAAACGCTTCCGGGCATCTGGGTGTGGATGTACGATCTTATACCCTTCCTGAGCTCATTTAGGACCCCTTATCGTTTCGATTACTTGGTCGCCTTCGGATTCGCTGTCCTCTCGGGTTTCGGCGTCGCAGCGATAATGGCAAGGCTCGAAGAGTGGGCGAGCACAAAGAAAATTCGTTTCAAATACAGGAAACTTGGGCCGACGACATTCAAAGCAATAGTCATCATAATTCTCGTCTCACTGCTTGTTGTCGAATTTATTCCAATCCCTTACGTTGAGATGAATGCTGTACCGCCCCACATCTATCAGATATTGGCACAGGATCGCTCGAATTACACGGTGATCGAGGTTCCTGCAACAGCAAAGTATTCTTCGCTTTACATGTACTATCAGAGCTATTACAACCGCCCGCTCCTTGACGGGAATATTCCACGCATTCCATTGTATCCCAGCGACGTGCTGCGCGACGCTCCGTTCATTGACGAGTTAGGGCAATACACCCCGGGACACGAGCCGACAAATGATATAATAAACCAGACAACCCCCGTAACAGAGATCGCCCCCTACGTGCTCGCAGAATACCACGTCAAGTACATAATCGTGCATAAAGATCTGCTTTCTCCGCAAGATGCCCAGAATTACATCAATTTTATTACTTCGGCTATAGGTCCACCGTTTTATCAAGACAACGAAATTACAGCTTTTAGATTCATCGCGCCGCCGAGCATGGGACTGATTCAATATGTTCGTCAGGTGAGCAATTCCTCTTTGTTCAGCCTTCTCAATGGAAATTGGTACGACTACTCTTCGACGACAAATTCTCGAGCCATGAACACATTCGCGGGCCTCGACGTCTATTCTGGAACTAACCAGATGGTTCAATTCCAATTTGACCTGCACGGGCTCGTAGTC
>JASHSF010000195.1 GCA_030036955.1 Nitrososphaerales archaeon | reverse complement strand
GACTGACTTCATCTGCTCGGGTATGTCCCCCAATTGCGACAGGGGTATCGAGTTAGACAGCATTGTTTCAAGCTCCGAGATCCGAGCTCTGGTGCTTTCGTACTGCTCCTTTGGGACACTTCGCTGAGCGATTTGGTTCAGCTCTTCCTGATGTTTTGATCGAACCTTTGAAAGCTCTGACTGCAATCCAAGGAATTCTGAGCGCGACACCATTGAGGAAATCTTGTCTTCGAGCTCCTTTGTTCTTGCCGAAAGTGTTGCCAGCTGCGCGTCCTTGCTTTGAACAATCGTCGATAATGTTAGTTCCAGCTCTTTTACACTAGAAAGAGTCTGCTCATATATCGTACTTGGCACGGTGTTTTCCGAAATCTTCATGGAAAGTTTCTGAAACTCCTCGCTTTGAGCAGAGCTAATGCTATCGCTCTGCTTTGAAACTAGAGACTCAAGTGAGACGAGTCTCTCCCCAAGAGTGGTGGTGTTCTCAAGATTTGCCTGAGTTCGTTTTAATTCCGCATTCAGTTCGTTTATGGTAGTCTCAAGCTTTGCAACAATAGCTTCATGCTGCTTTTTCGGGATGGATTCTTTAACCTGCGCCTCAAGACTCCTGCAAGTTAAAACCAGTCTCCTCACTTCGCTCGTGATTTCTTCGGTCCTGCCCATGTCACATTACGCCACAAGTGCTCTTGTGAGAACTTGCCGTCATATCTAATCGGGAAGGTCAACAGATTTTGATGATTCGCTTCCAACTTATTCGGCGACGGAAAGACCGCTAGGCGAAATTCGAGCGCTTCGCCCTCAAGGGTACACTTGAATAGCCTAACGGAACCAATAAACCGAGAACTGTATACAGCTGCGGCAGCCTTGTGAAACCCTCGCCAAGAATTGGTAAAGGCCCATTTGCAAGAGAAAAACTGTTTTGAAGACGAAGCACGAGCAAAACGTCATTCCCCCGACTGGGGCTAACCTTTGAGGAGCCCGAGTAGCTTGCCCAAATTATCAAGACACCCTCCCTACCCTTGAATTGTGTCGGCGTATAAACGACCGAACACTTGAGTGTCCCAGTTGTGTAACTCGCGGTCTGACAGGACACGCGCGAAAATATTCCTGCGACTGATCCGACAGAGCTGAACGTGACTTGACCAGTAGGAGCGCTTGGCGAAGTTGTAATCGAGGTGCATTTTGTTTTCTGCCCCAGGCGGAGTAAATCCGGATTGCACAACAAAATCGTCTTGGAAGCGTAGATTTTTTGCTTCACCGTCGTCGTTTCAGTAGCGATCGATGTAGATGTTATAGTCGTCCTCTCAGTTATCGTTACTGTGCTCCCGACTGTTTGGTTCTCAATAATAGTCTTGGTGGTAGTGGAAAAGCTAGAAGAGGTCAGGGAAGTTGTAGTCGTCAGCGTGACGTAGCTTGTTGAAATGGTTCTCGAAACCGTACTAAGAGTTTCTCCGCTTGTCGTCGTATTGGTGGTATGGGGAGGTGGAAAGCTAGTCGTAGTTTGAACACTCGGAGATGTGGTAGAGCTTGGCAGTAATCCAGACAAAAGAAAGAGAGAGCTTGCAAGGACAATAACCATCGTAATGATCAGCATCGCCAGGCCAAGCTGACCGGAGCTTAGATTCATTCTTCCTGATTAGAAGCAAGCCTTTAGCTATTTTATAATGATCAGCCTAGCAATTCACCAAAAAATGCTCTCTCAAAGGAAGTATTCTGTTGGGGTTGGCCTGCGAGATTTTCGTCAACAATCATTGCAGTAGAGGAGCTTGATCCGGCTTGTCACCTTCAGCTTGGGAATTTGCCTGGATCATATTCTCGACGAGGCCAAGCAATGAAAAATGGATCTTTGCTCGGCAAGAAGGGCACGAAAAAACTATTGACGATCTTCCAATGACTACGCAATCTTGAGAATCTACTCTATGCTTGCATTGAGGGCAGTCCACCAGAGTAGCTTCTGCTTTCCCGTTAGATCTTTTCTTTGATATAATCAGATCGAGGCTCTTTAGGACATTCCGTCCGAACACAGAGGATGATTCTGGCATGCTACTCTGTTTTAGCGCTTCAATCGTTTCATTTAATTTTCTTTGAGTTTCTAACGCATTATCCCTCTCTATTTCGGTGTCCATGAGCTTTGATTCAACCCTTTGGAGGTCTGACATTGGAACTACATTAGCTATTGTTTGAATAGCTCCCAGTAATTCTTCTCTAGCGTATTCAAACGGCCTCAGCTGACTTTCTCCCGCAGTTCTTTTCTCTTGAGCCTCAGAAAGATATGCGATCGTCTTCGCCAAGTTTTCATCGCTGACCTTGCTTTGGTCGCTCAGGACTGAATCTATCGCCTTTGCAAGAATGATCGACGACTTTGCTCGCTCGCCTTCGCTGGCTGCTTGCAAAAGCGTCGCCTCCGCCAAGGTCAATTTTTGTTTCAGTTCTTCGAGTTTCTTCCGCATGCCAATGTCTGCTAACTCATCTTCGTGCAATCTTTGCTTGCGACTATTGACTTCGCTTTCTAGTTGATGCGTTTCAACAGCAAGAATCTCCTTTCTTTTTTCGAGTTCTTCGAGTCTCTTTCGAATTACGATTTCAGCTTCTTCCTCATCGCGCATTTTTTGAGAGCGATTCTTAAGCTCGCTCTCCAACTGACGTGCTTCTATAGTCAGAACCTCCTTCCGTTTCTCGACGTTGTTGACTTGCTCGTGGAGTAAGCTCAGCCGAGCGTTTACGCCATTGATTTCCTCTCTAGGGGACATCGCAAGCTTTGGAGAAGGAAGGTTAATCGGCTGGGGATTTGAGAGCGCCATCTCTGTCGCAGATCCTACATTTGATCTGGAAGTAGCGAAAACTGGATCGGCGGGAACCTCCAACGAATGGGATAAACTCGCTTCGAGGTTCCTCCTTCCACATCGAACGCAGAATTTCTCTTCAAATCCAAGTTGTCTGCCGCAACGGTCGCAAAAAGTCAAGTTGATTCAGCGCGCACCATCATGCGGGCCAAGGTAAAATGATTTTTGTCTGATAAACCCGATTAGAAACCTTTATCGGAGTTTCCAAACTTATATCGGATACCGAAACATTGCCATTTTGTCCGAATTGTGGAAAAGAAGTTCAGGAAGATAGTCAATTCTGTCCCCAGTGCGGAAAGGAGCTAAAAGGATCTCCGAGTGTCGTTGTAACGGAAAAACCTTCTCCCTCTTCGGCTGGGGTCGAAGTAGCGAAACAAAATCTTTCATTTGAAGCTGAAAGTAGCGCAACAAAGACCCTAGTACTCATCGCAATGATTGTTCAGGGAGTCATTTTCGTAGTCGCGATAGCGGTAGCTTCACTTATTCTTTCATTTGTCGGAACCGGCGGAGGGATATCAGTAACGGATGGCAATACGAATGCTACGGCGATATTTTCAGGGCCCGTCGGGGGGTCTCTGGCGTTTGGGTTTGTTGTCTTGATATTTGTCACAGCTTTCTTTCTTTCGGCTATCTGGATTGTCCTCGACTTTCTTCTAGTTTATAGAAATCTGTACTCGGCATCGAATATCGAAAGGGCTCATGCACCCGCGCTTATTCTTGGAGTTTTACAACTTGTAGGGGGCGGAGTTATCCCGGGTTTGCTCTTGTTGTTTGCTTACTTGAAAATTGGTGATTGGATGAAAAGCAAGACTAACGCGCGAGCTGAAGTCACATCTAAGATTTGAAAAGTCGAAACGGAAGCTGCGGCTGAAGAACTAACTCGAGCTCGGCTCATGCTTTTTATCCACAGAGTGTACCGCGGATAGATGGAATGTTCTTCACTTACACCGGCATCAGAGTGTCGGATCTGAAACGATCTCTGGAATTTTACAAAAAGAAAATGGGGATGAAGGTCATCCTAAAGGGAAAGATGGTGCATGGAGGGATTTATGTTCACCTGAAAAGCAAGAATTCTCCCCAGCGTCTGGAGCTGAACTGGTATCCGTTAAGCAACAAGTACTACACTAAATGGCGTCGCGGCGAAGAGCTCGATCACTTAGCTTTTTGGAGCAAAGACGTGCGGAGCGATTTTTCTAGGCTCGTCGGTGAAGGGGTTCAATCAGCTATTCAGCCCTTCAGAGAAGGCAGTTACGAGATAGCTTTTTTGAAGGATCCGGATGGAATTTGGATCGAGCTCTTAGGCAAAGCTAAGAGAAAGAACTGACAATTTCGACCGGAGAAGAGAAATTGGAGGCATAGTCTCACTCGAAGCGGCGGTATTCCCTCGATTGCCCGTAAGTTTTCGTGTTTGAAAGTGGAAGCTGCCGCCGTGGCTTCAAAACATAAAGCGGAGCTCATTTTTACAACTTACTTACTTGAGGGGCAAGGAAAATGAGCGTTTTGGAAGAAAAAATCCGCTTTTCGTTTTCTGAATTTTTCAGGGACTGCTACAGCTTTGACAACGGGCTTCCCATATTCAAAATATTCGTGGAAGGGAGCTGGCAAGAGTCCAGCAGTGGAGAAACCATCGAAATCGATTCGCCAATAGATGACTCTCTCATCGCAAGAGTCCAGAAGGCTACCGCCGGGGACATGGACCGAGCAGTCAAGGTAGCGTATAGTTCAAAGAGAAAGATCAGAGATATACCTGCCATCGACCGGATCGATATCCTCAACCGCGCAAGGCATCTCCTCGAGGAACACAGGCAGGATTTTGTGAACTCGCTAGTTTACGAAGCCGGAAAGACCGTCAAGTCAGCTCTTGGCGAAGTGCGGGCCACGGAGAACCGTATAAAGATGACGATGGAGGAAGCGCGGAGAATTTTCGGTGAATACTTGCCCGGCGATTGGTCCGAAGATACAATGGCAAAGTTTGCCCTCGTAATTCACGAACCTGTCGGAGTCGTAGCGTGCATTTCACCCTTCAACTACCCGCTGTTCTCTGTCGTGGCAAAAGTAATTCCCGCCCTCGTATCCGGTAATGCTGCAGTGGTGAAACCTTCTAGCGATGACCCGATTGCCGCCCTGCTTTTCTCGCGAGTGCTTCAAGAAGCTGGACTTCCCGGTGGGGTTTTGAATGTCGTAACTGGATCCGGCCGCGAGATCGGAGACGTTCTGGTGAGCCACAAACTCGTCAACTTGATCACCCTTACGGGAAGCACTGAAACAGGCGAGCACATAGCTAGCGTAGCCGGAATGAAGAGGATGCACCTTGAACTCGGAGGGAAGGGCGTTGCTATTGTTGCACCCGACGCTGATCTTCCTCTTGCCGCGAAAAAAGTGCTCGAAGGATCCCTAAAGTACTCCGGACAAAGATGCGACGCAATCAGCAGAGTGCTTATCGAAGAATCTGTTTACGACGATTTTGTTAGCCATGTCTTGGACGAATTTGACCATTGGAAATTAGGCGATCCCCGCGACGAGAAATCTGAAATCGGCCCGCTAATCAATGCAGAAGCCGCAAAGCGAGTCCAAAAGCTAGTTGAAGATGCCGTTGCAAAAGGCGCAGAGCTTCTAAAAGGCGGAAAGCACCGGGCGTGCTATTTTGAACCAACCGTTCTTGGCACGGTGCCGCTGGAAGCTGAAATCGCCTGGGAAGAGACTTTTGGACCAGTCGTCTCCCTCATCAAAGTATCAAGCATTGACCAAGCTATCGAGGTGTCGAACAGATCGCGCTATGGGCTCGATTCATGCGTTTTTACGAACAATATCTATACGGCGTGGAGAGTCGCAAAGGCGCTTGAAGAAGGAACGATCAGCATCAACGACGCGCCAGCTCATGGAGTAGGGTTCTTTCCCTTCGGAGGAAACAAGGATTCCGGCATGGGTAGGGAGGGAGTTGGTTACAGCATTGACGAGATGACGCGGATCAAAACCATCCAGTTCAACCTCGCCGCAGGTGGTCTTGGCAAGGCGCGCCAGGTACCAAAGATGTAGAATCCTCCTAGTACGAGATCATGTCCATTACTGCAAGGATATCAGGGTCCAAGAGTCTCGGCCCTGATGCTGCTTCCTCCAGAGACACGGAGACAATCTTATCGCCCCTCAAAGAAACCATCATCCCAAACTTTCCCTCCTTGATTAGATCGACGGCGCTCAATCCAAAGCGCGTAGAAAGAACTCTGTCGAAAGCCGATGGCGAGCCTCCACGAATCATGTGCCCCAGCACTACAACCCTCGTCTCATAATCTGTTCTCTTCTCAATTTCATTTCCGAGGAACTCCCCTATGCCCCCGAGTTTCATGTGACCGAACTCGTCCACCTTGCCGTGATCTGCCTCCCTCAGTTCTTTCAGCGCTGCACCCTCCGAGACCACGATGATCGTTGCTTTTTCGCCCCTTTCGTGCCTTGCTTTCACAAACGAGACGACCTTTTCGACGTCGATTCTTTCCTCGGGAACGATGGTTAGATTTGCCCCTGCAGCAATGCCTGAGTAAGCAGCTATCCACCCAGCTTCGCGGCCCATAACTTCGATTACAAAAACGCGGTCGTGGGACTCGGCAGTCGTCTTCAAATTATCTATTGCGTGCATCGCCTCATTGACCGCGGAATCAAAGCCGAAGGTAAAGTCCGTTCCTGGAAGATCGTTGTCCATCGTTTTCGGCACGCCAACTACTTTCAACCCCCTCTTGTAAAGCTCGAATGCAACCCCGAGTGTGTCATCGCCGCCCACTGCGACGAGCGCGTCGACGCCCATCTCTTTCGATCTATCGAGGACGGCTTCGAGACCGTTAGGGCGTTTGGCTGGATTGGTCCTGGAAGATTTGAGTATTGTCCCTCCGAGGTTGATAATATCGTGAACGTCTCGAAAAGTCAGGGGCATAGTCGCGTCGCTCCTGAAGAATCCATCCCAGCCGTATTTTATTCCGAGCACTTCCCAACCGTATGCTTCAGCCCGCTTTACGACAGCTCTCGTCACTGCGTTCAAACCGGCGCAGTCTCCTCCGCCGTTGAGTATACCAATCCGCATCTACAATCGCTTTTTTGCGGTCTTGTGCATCTCTTATGCGTTTATTTCGGCGTCGCTTTGTTGTAAAATAACTAGCAAGATTAATTCAGAAGGAGGAATTTGTTGAATTCTGGCGAACTGCTTTTTCCGAGAAAAGGACATTTCAAATGAATCTCGAATGCGTTTGCTATGAGTTAGACGAGTCACGCCAGAACAGAAGTTATCTGAACAAGTTCGTTTTAGCAAGATCCACTACCTCGTCTCCCTTTCCGTTCATCACTGCTCTGATCATGTAAAGCGTGAATCCCTTGACCACTTGAAAGTTAATGCTAGGCGGAATTGCCAGCTCTTGACGGTTAACGACGACGTCAACGAGCGCAGGGCCATCATGGCTCAGTGCCTGGCTTAGCATTGGGCTGACATCTTCTGATTTTTCAACACGGAGTCCGAGGATCCCGGCGCCCTCTGCGATCTTTGCAAAGTCTGGATTGACCAGATCGGTCCCGTAGTCTACTATGCCCGCCGATTTCATTTCTAATTCTACAAAACCCAGCGCACCGTTGTTGAAAATCACAATTTTGATTGGCAGCTTGAGTTGATTGAGTGAAAGAAAATCCCCCATGAGCATCGAGAACCCACCGTCGCCCGAAAGGGTAATCACCTTCCTATCGGGGAAGGTCATCTGGGCTCCTATGGCTTGGGGCAGAGCACTTGCCATGGACCCGTGGTTAAAGGATCCAAGCAGCCTTCTCTTTCCGTTCATATGCAAATACCGCGCTGCCCAAATCGTAGGATCGCCTACATCGCAGCAAAAAATGGCATCGTCAGGAGCTAGTTCATTCAGAACTTTTGCAACGTATTGCGGATGGATTGGAGCGCCGCCTACCGCGAGCGAATCGAGATCCTTTCTTGTTTTCTGATAATGCTCAAGAGAGTTCTTGAGATGTCCGCCGTCCTTCTTTTGACTGAGAAGCGGTTTCAAGGCGTCGATAGTTTCCTTTACTCCCCCGACCAAGCCGATGTCGACTTTGGTTCTACGTCCTATCTGCTCTCCGCGGATATCCACCTGGATAACCAGTGATTTTGATGGATAGAATTGCTGGTAGGGAAAGTCGGTGCCCAGCATCAGTAGAAGATCGGAGTCCATCATGGAATAATAGCCTGAGGAAAAGCCAAGCAGCCCTGTCATACCGACATCGTAAGGATTGTCATATTCGATGAACTCCTTTCCGCGCATCGCGTGCACAATAGGCGCTTGAAGCAATCCTGCGATATTAATTAACTCCTCGTGAGCTTCTTCGCAACCTGCTCCTCCCAATATTGTGATTTTCTCAGCGGAATTCAGCGCCACTGCAGCTTTTTCGATTTCTTTCGCAGAAGGACAAACGCCAGATCCTGACCGCTCTAAAACTGAAGGGGGTCGTTCGGCGTTCGCGTCTGACAGGGCAATATCTCCCGGAAGCACGACGACTGAGACCCCGCGCTTGGATATCGCTGCTCTCATTGCAATCTCCAGCACTCTCGAGATTTGCTCGGGATGAGAGACCAGCTCGCAATAAAGGCTACACTCTTTGAACAAAAGCTCTGGATGAGTCTCCTGAAAATAAGTACTGCCGATCTCTCTGCTGGGGATATGTGCTGCTATGGCTAGTACAGGAACGCGGGTCCGGTAGCAATCATAAAGGCCGTTGATGAGATGCAAATTGCCCGGTCCGCAGCTTCCCGCGCAAACCGCGAGATTTCCGGTCAGATGCGCCTCCGCGCCCGCAGCGAACGCGGCTGTTTCCTCGTGGCGAACATGTACCCAAGTTATATCCTGGGAATTTTTGCGAATTGAATCTATAACTCCGTTCAGGGAATCACCAACGACGCCGTAGACTCTTTTTACACCGGCGGCAATTAGCGACTCGACGACAATGTCGGAAACTTTCGCCATGGTAACTCGCTCACGCAATGAAAATACATTATTTTAGCAGTTTCGTCGCAGCGCAGTCCAAAAGGAAACTGAAGGATAATTGTTAAGAATCATTCAGTGTAGCATAGTTCCAAAAAATAGGTTGGTTACCATTTTAGCGAATATCGAAGTCAAACGAGCCAAAAACAGCGCTCTGGGAGTTTTGTTCGAAAATGTAGGCTTAAATTAGTCCCGCTCGATCTTACGCTTGAAACCCTTGGATTCGGAACCGGTAGCAGAGTTTCAGAAATCTTTCAGATTAGACTCGAAGCGCTGGATCTTTGTAGCCGTCGCAGTAGCCGGAGTCGGGGTTACTTTCTATCAAGCCTGGGAATACATTACCCAAGATTTCTCTTCGTGCTCAGTAAAGAACACCATTTGGTCCTGCGGAGGAGTTGCCGCCTGGGCTAAATATCATCCCATTACCGTAGGGAGTTTGTCAATAGCCTACTGGCAAACAGGTGTCATCTGGTTTCCATTGACACTTCTTTTAGCTTTCGTCGCGTTCAGGTATTACTCCGAGCTCTACCTCATTCCCTTTCTTATGATCGGAAACATCTTTACCATTTACCTCTGGTTCCTTGAGCTGCACGTTATCGGTCTCATTTGCCTGGTTTGCGTTTCACTTTACGCAATCAATTATGCCTTGACAGGACTTGCTATTTGGATTGTTGCAACCTAACTGAATTACCCTCGACATTTACTCCGGTATCAACGGAGCACCTGCAAACGCGCCCTTCAGCGAGCGAATCCTGTCCACGCAGGAAGCGCTGTAGGGAAGCAGTCCAGCGTCTTGGTTCTCCGGGTTGTGCCCGGGTCGAGGCAAGCCTGGTCCATTGTACCCGTTCGGCAGCCACCCGTGAGCTTGATCCTGCAGGCTCCAGAGCATTTTTTCCATTTGGTGAAACTCGCCCGTGCCGCCCTGCTGGAAGACCCTCATGCAAAACATGACCTGACCGAGCTGCCACGTCGACCCTTTGCCAATATAATTCGTTGAAGTGTAGCGCGCTATGAGATTTGCAAGAATACTTTTTGCGAGAGCAATTTCGTTCCGCATGTACGCATTGATGCACTGGGGCGCGACTATGTCTAGCGCGTCGTTGATGTTGAATTTCTGAAACCCCCATGCTCCCGAGCCGCTCCAAACGTCTGCTTGTATTTTGTAGGGCCTGCCGTCGAGCGTTCCATAAATCGGATACGAATTCAGGCACTTTGGCTGTGAGCACTTTGCATTCACATCCAGTTCGCAACTTCCCGGTTTGAAAATTGCGTGAATGCTCCCAGGATTTCCTTCTACAATTGGGTAGCCACAGTATGCTTCGTACCTCTGGCCGCTAGCTGGATTGCGGAAACAACCAAGCTCGTTTGCACGGCCCAGGATAGCTGCCTGCTCGTTTGTATATCCAAAATCACCGAGCGTCAGTCCGGTTGGGACCGAATCGGAAGTGGTCCAGTACGTGTCATTGCACGGCAAGCCCCCTACGTAATCAATGCAGCCTTGTTCGGCTATGTCGTGAACGAGGTTGACTCTAGAATCGTATCCATTTTTGATTACTGAATCTGCGACTCCCTGGGCGTTTTCGTTCCAGTATCGATTTTGGGGCGTCTTGGACTACCGTCAAGCCGTGCTCAAGTTGCCTTCTAATGGCTTTATCGAGGTTTCTTCTGTTGCATAGACGATTTCCCTCGCGATGCCGTTGAACATTTTGAAAATAGCCTTTTTGGATAAACAGTTAGAGCTCTCCGAAGACGTCGGTCAAAGGTTTCTGATTTTGAAGCTTGGACGTATGGAGCTCTTTTCATTCGGGACGCGCCCACCGATGAAAAATCATCCCCCTATATCTATTAATAGAGTACACCAGCAGGTGATACTTAAGCTCTGGACATGATCCAACGCCGATGGGATTAGCTATCTGGCCCCTTCGGAAGAGCGTTCTATCCCCAATTTACTTAACGTGTTCATGTACTCGGTTAGGCAGGAAACTAAAATAACGCACGTCACTCTTTCCTGAGTGGAATGCCTGATGTAATCACTATTGATGGAAGGGGACTAACAATTCACGACGCCATATCGGAAATGTGGCAACGGATGCAGCCCCTCGAGCAGAAAGGATTCAACCCAATCTCTGGGGTTGAAATTGTCGACGAGTCCACCAAACAGATAATCCAAACCTTCCAGTTGACTGACCCGGAATTTCAGCTTCACCTGCAGTCTGACAAAAAAGAGGAGGGCAGAAGTAAAGAGGAGCTAAAAGCCGAGCCTCCGCACTCGCCCGAGAGCAAGGGACACTTTAGGTTCATTGCGCGAGTCAAGCTGGCGTGATTCGCCTAGCGGAATCAATTTCGCAAGTTAATCCCGTACTCAACATAGGCCTTCAGGCAACAGGACATGTGCATCCATCCGCCGCAGTTGTCGTAGGAGCTCTTCAAACCTTTTTCATTTTCATGCCATCCTGACTCTGAGATTTTGATTAGCGTTGATTTGGCATCAAGGGGTTCAAAATTCATCTCTACTTTTGTATTGTAGTTATCTTTCGCAGCCTGCCACTCCAAAACTATCTGCTTGTCCTTGACGACGCGCTTAACTTCAACAGGAAACGCACCCGGATAGTCCGCAAATTCCCACATCACCGTGCTTCCTTCTTTCAAAGGCCCGCTTGCTCCTCCCGTCGTAAAGTACCCACTCAACTTTTTCGGGTCATACACGGCGTCGAACACTTCGCTGACTGGCTTGTGTATCTTGGTTTGAACTTCGAATTTTAGTTGCATGGCGTACCTACCGAAATGTGTATATTTATATGTTATATTCTTATAACATATCTGCGCCCTGCGAAGTCTTCTCCTTATGGCAAGAATCGACAAGCAAGAAGCAGTCTTCAAGGCTCTTGCTGATGGCAAAAGGCGCGAAATGCTCGACCTCTTGAAAGTGAAGCCGAGAACGACCGGCGAGCTTTGCGATCATTTCAGGGAGATAGATCGCTGCACAGTTATGCTGCATCTCGGGGTACTGGAGAGGGCAGATCTAGTCATTGTAAAGAGGGACGGTCGGCTGCGCTGGAATTACTTGAACGTACTCCCGCTAAAAGAAGTGTACGACCGGTGGATTGGCGAGTACGCATCAAAGTCCGTTGAGCTTCTATCGAAATTGAAAAAGGATCTCGAAAATTGAAAAAATTCTCACGCGGGATAGATCCAAAATGGATTTTTCGTCGATAGCACTCGAGCAGCAATAGCGATGATCGCAATTATTGCAAGAGCAATCGCAAGTGGATACACATAGGAAGAATAAAGGATCAACACGGCTCCGATCATTGCTCCGACAAACATCGCTAATATTGACGTCAGGCGTCTCCCCAATTTCGATCCGCTACCGCCTATCAAGCGGCTGTCTGCACCAATGCCGACCATTGTCAGTGTCAAAACTGTCGACCAGAATGCGGCCTCTGTGGGAACTTGCCCGGGCTCCCATGTACCCTGATAGAATACTGCCTGACACAAAAGCAGTTAGCGCTATCGCGGAAGCAGCTATCGAAAAACCATGTGTGCCCGCAAGAGCAAGAGCGAGGAAAACGACGTTTCCAGTCATGTTTGCAACGAAAACGTGCCCAAGCAAAAGAAGGCTGAAAGCATCAACAAGACCTGTAACTAGAGTCATAGAGACTAGCATCGGTGGCAGCGACCATGTTCGGCACTTCGGTTGGGAAGTAGCGTATCCTTGACTTCGGAGAAGAATGTCACGTCAGCTCAATCTTCGGCAGGGCATTTTCAATTTGCTTTCTCGACGATTCTAGCCACGGAGGCAACCTTAGTGAAGAGCCGAGCTTTTCTTCTGGCTCATCAACCGTGAAGCCCGGCGGATCAGTTGCAATTTCAAATAAGACTCCTCCAGGCTCCCTGTAGTACACGGAGTGAAAATAGCGCCTGTCTATCACCGGTGTTGCATTGCACCCAGCTTTAATGACGTCTTCTCTCCAAGCCTTTTGCTCTTCGTCACTCGGCGTGCGCCACGCGAGGTGATGCACCGTTCCAACGAGAACTTCGCCTCTCAGAAGCTCTGGTTGACATAGTAAGTCGACGTATGAGCTTGCTCCTCCGGGACCGGTTTCGTAACGGAACCGCTCACCTTCCTGGTCTACGAGCCGAAAGCCCATTGTGTCGGTAAGGAGAGAAGCTGTTCTTTCGTAGCCTTCCTCCGAAAGCGAGACGCTATGAAACCCCCTGATGGCCCACTGTTCTGGTACCGGAGACTTTTCCCACGGTGTGAAAGCACTGCGAGTATTTGATCCAGTGCTTACCAGCTCAAGTTTCAAATCATCGTTATCGTAAAATGTGAGGAACTCTTCTTCGTTTTTGAACCTCTTTCCTTGCTCTTCAACCTTCACGTAATTTTCTTTCAATCGATCTTTCCAGTATTGCATGGAATTTTCCGGAATTAGGAATGACACGGTCGTTGCTTGACCGGTCCCGCGGATTCCTCTCGGCGCGTTCGGCCAGGGAAAGAAAGTCAGAATTGATCCAGGGTGACCCAGCTTGTCTCCATAGTAGAGATGGTACGTATCAGGGTCGTCATAGTTGACCGTAAGCTTCACAAGGCGTAGTCCTAGGACGCGAGTGTAAAATTCGATATTGCTTTGCGGATCGCCAGCGATTGCTGTGACGTGGTGGAGCCCTAAAATTTGTTTCTCAGAACTTGTACTCGACATGGATCTCTCTTCTCGATACGAAGGAACAGTTTAACGCGTGAGTTTGTCGCATCATCCACCTCGTATTTAATGCCTCGCTTCGATT